>JAYURE010000137.1:0-18307 GCA_043756345.1 Deinococcales bacterium
TCATGGCTTTGAGTGCGGTGGTGACTTTCGTGACGGCCTCGGGTGTGCTGAGACCTTTGACGCCTAATAGAACTCTGCTCATGGGGGGATTGTAGGTCTGGTTGGGGGGGATTGCAGGTCAATTCAGGCTCGAGGAAGTCCGTCCTAGCCGAAGGTTGAGGTTTGAGGCTTGACAAGAACGCTACCTAGGATCACTATGTAGTCATCTCAGTAGCTTACCTAGGTACTCGGATCGGATTATTCAGGCCGCGCACTCGAGCGCAACGGAGGCACACATGAACCAACCACTCGACCCGAACCTCCTCAAAGGCAACCTCGAACTGATCCTCCTGACCATTCTCGAGGAGGGCGAAATGTACGGCCTGGAAATCATCAACGAAGCCCAAGCCCGCACCGACGGCCTGTTCGACTTCAAAGAGGGCAGCCTCTACCCCGCCCTGCACCGCATGACCCAAGCCGGACTCTTGGTCAGCGAATTCCGCGAAAGTGACCTCGGCGGACCACGGCGCAAGTACTACACGCTCAGCGAAAAAGGCACGAAAATCCTCGAGAAAAAACATGCCGAATGGGAGAGGTTTAACCAAGCCATCCACGGATTGAGGGGTGCGAGATGACCGAATTCGAGACGTATTTGAAAAACGCGACCAGAGGCTTGTGGGGCAAGAAAAAACTCGAGGTCAGAGAAGAACTTGAAAACCACGTCCTCGAGAAAGCACACAAACTCGAGCTTCGAGGATTCACCAAAACAGACGCGATTCAAAAAGTGCTCGAGCAAATTGGCCCCGCGAACATCATCTCTAGCGGAATGATCGGAGTCCACACCATGCCAAACGTATTTCGCACAACGCTCGCACTTGCAAGCATCTCCGTCGCCAGCGCAATGCTAGTCAATACCGCTCAGGCATTGGCTTTTGAATACCTTTTTGGCGTGACCGAATTCCGCAGCATTCTCGAATCTGCCAAACTGCAAGTCAAAGACACAGGCGCAAATCTCGAGGTGAAATTTCCAGGCTCTGAAAAAGACATCCAAATCAAAACCTTTGATTTTCCCATCCCAGCCGAGAACACCACCTTGCGATCCATTTCGTTCGGACAATTCTTAGAATCCACCGCTCGAGAATCAAAACTACCGGTTCGTTTGGAAGGTTGGGCTCCGACAACAATGCAGGTCGGAGCAACACAAATTCGATTCCCAAACGGCGAAAGCATCTATGGTGATGCGCTCAGCGCCGAGTTCAAGAGAATCAACTACCCCGGATGGCCCGTCACAAGTGTCATCAACATCGGAAATTGCACCCACAAGATTCAAGTCAAAGACGCACCCGGAACGGTTTACGTTCTGATGAGCACGGTACTCCTGAATGTATCCGAAAGTGCCGACGGCCCAAAAGAGCAATTCAACCAGTACGACTTCGCACCAGTACAAAACAATGGCACACTGAATTTCAAAAGCCCAGCGTTGCTGCTCGAGTTCACCAAAAACCTTGAAACCGTGGTGAAAGCAAAACACCCGCTCAAAGAGGAACTTGCCGTATTGCTAAAGCTAACCGGAAAGGTCAATCCAACGCTCGAGTACGAAGTGGTCATGCCAGAACAGGCGATCAGCAAAGTCGCACCTGAGAATTGCTATTGAAACGACAAGGGGAATCCATGAATGAACTCGAGCAATACCTGAAAAACGCGACTCAAGGATTGTGGGGCAAGAAAAAACTCGAGGTCAGGGAAGAACTCGAAGCACATGTCCTCGAACGTGCTCACAAGCGTGAACTTTCGGGTTTGACTCGAGAAGCTGCGATTCTCAAAACGCTGGAAAATCTCGGTGATGCTCGAGCAATCAATCGCAAGATGACGGAGGTTCACACCATGCCCACCATGATTCGTTCTGGACTGTTGGCCGCAGCGTTGTTCGCTGTCACAATGTCACTGCTCTCCTCGAGCATCGCGCAGGTTTCCATATCCACCATCCTTGGGCAAGACAATGCTGTGTTCCGGTTGTTCTTGAAGGTCGATTCATTCGCCAGCACGTTGCAAGAAGCTGGTTTCAAAGTGACAAAATCCGCTCAAGGTCTCGAGATCACCTTGAACGAAAAACGGGCGTACATTCCGTGGACGGAATTCAATTCTCGAGAAGTGCAGGGTCAACGCGAACTGGACATTCACAATGCGTTTGCTGCTTTGCAACGCGCAGACATTCGCATCGAACAGGTCAACAACCTCGAGAAGCTGACCTTCCGCATGAATGGCAAAGACATCACACTGGATGCCAATTCAGTCATCGCCCGGAATTGGAACTTAGCCTGGGCAAAACGCTGGGCATTCTCTTACTTGGTGACTCGACAGAATCCCATCGGAGGAGCCATGCGCTTCATGGAATCAACCGCACCTTCGGATGCCTTTCTCGAGGGCAAACGTCCAGACTTGGCTGGCAAGATCATCACGGTTATCGCCTTCAGGCAAGGGCCAGGCAAAACCGGTCTTTTGCAGCACGCAGCGATCCAGCAGGTTGACGCCAATGGGCATTTCCAAGTGTCTCTGCCGACTGGATCTTATTTCGTGGCGACCCCAGACGAAACAGGTTTCCAAAAACACAACGGAAACCTCGAGATTACACAACGTGGCAAGGGCGTTTTGATCGTTGGTGTGCGTCAAGCTGATTGGATCATTTCGGCTACTCAATCACACCAGTTCGTAACGTTCAACAGCAAAGAGATCACACTGAAACCTGGGCAGTGGAGCAGTCTCAAATAACATGGATGACCTCCAGCACTACCTCAAAACTGCAACTCGAGGACTGTGGAGAAAGCGAAAACTCGAGGTCAAGGAAGAACTTGAAAGTCATGTGCTCGAGCGGGCGCACAAACACGAATTACTCGGATTGGCCCGAGAAGACGCAATTTCAAAATCCATGCAAGAACTTGGAAATGCTCGAGTCATCAATCAACACATGGTGGAGGTTTACATGTTTTCCAAACAGCTTTTACTTGGCGGATTTACGGCCTGCGCTCTGGCAAGCTTCGGGATCTGGCAGGTCACGAAGGCCACCGTCTTGCGTCTCGAGTGCAGCAATGCAGATCAAAGCTTTCATTTCTCTGGCACGACAACGGGCAAATATTCACGATTGAACATGCCGGATAAGTCTGTACTTCTTGCTGCTATCCGAGGTCCACGTTTGACTGCAACAATCATCAACTCAACTCTGTATGACGACGATGGCTCAGGGTTTCAAGGTATTCAGATGCAAGCCACCAAAGCATCATTTGAGGTCTTCGATTTCAACGACGTTGACATGAAATCTGGATCAAAAGATGGAAAATCTGATCCAGAGATTCGTTGCGAATTCAAATAAACGCGAGGTCAACCATGAATCAACTCGAGCAATATCTGAAAACTGCAACTCGAGGATTGTTGGGCAAACGCAAACTCGAGGTCCGCGAAGAACTCGAAGCACATGTTCTCGAGCGTGCTCGCAAGCACGAACTTTCGGGTTTGGCTCGAGAGGCTGCAATTCTCAAAACGTTGGAAGAACTCGGCAGTTCTCGAGCCATCAATCGCAAGATGACGGAGGTTCACACCATGCCAAGATTATTGAGAAGTTTCATTGCGACTGCCTTCGCTTTCTTCGCGTTGCTCACCTCGGGAACGAAACCGGTCGTTGCTGATCGGTTGGCACCAACACTCGAGGTGATTTGCACGAAACCTTCCGGTATGCGCTGGGGATTCTTGTTGCGCCCAAATGCCAATTGGACCAAACCAACAAATGCCATTCTGACTCGAGGATTCAGTCCAGTCGTGCTGAATTGGTCACAAGAAGGTCCGTTTGTTCGTAAGCTTGAACGAAAAATCGGAGCACAAATGGTCGGCTCCTTTGTCCTGATGAGAACGACTGCTCAAAACCGTTTGGGATCACTTGAATGCCATGCGCAAAAGCTTGGCACGGACAAAAATCTTCGTGATTGGCGTGATCAAAATGCAAAAGTAATGCGCGAACTCGAGGAACAATTTCGACGCTCGAGCAAACCGCGTTAAGCCTCTGACCATGGGTTTGGGATGCGCTCGAGGGCTGCAACCACATCCGGGTCGAAGCGCGATCCGGCTGCGGCACGCACTTCGGAGAGTGCAAACTCGATTTGTTGGGTCGCGTCGCGTTCTCTGCTGCGTGAATGCAAATGCTCGAGTGATCGCACGAAGGCTCGGGCGACGCTGACGATTCGGGCGGCGATGGGAATGCTTTCTTTTTCCAGACCGAACGGGTGGCCTTGTCCATCCCATTCTTCGCGCAGTGCGGCCAGTGAAAGCAGGCTCGCGTCGGGTGGTTCGATGGGTTCGACGGGTCGTGCGAGTTGCCAGAGGTTGACGGCCCGAGCTTGCAAGGTCAATCCTTGCCCTCCGGGTGGCACGAGGCAGGCGGCGAGGTACGCGGTCCATTCGAGTTCGTGGCGTGCGGTTTCGGAGAGTGCAAGTTCCTGCCCGATGTTTTGGCACAAGTGCATCCAGCGTTCGGCCAGTCCGGGTGTCGGTACGGGTTCTCGAGCGGGTGGGTTGATCGCTGCGGGTTCGAGTTTGCGTGTGGCTTTGTCGAGGTACATGTTCGCATCGGCAGCCCGCCAGAGTTCGGTTGCGTGTTGTGCGTCTTGTGGATGCACGGCACAACCGAGGCTGACACGCAATGGTTGTTCGTTGGTCACGCGGACCCGTTCGAGCAATTGCCGGTATCGTTCGGCGACACTCGCGGCATCCACCCCGGGCTCGAGTCGCAGAAGCAGCGCGAATTCGTCACCTCCAATCCGGTAGGCGCGATCCGTGGCGCGTGCTCCGGCCCGCAGTGCGCCACCGAGCCGTCGCAAGACTTGATCGGCGTGAACGTGACCGTGCGTGTCGTTGATGCCTTTGAAATCGTCAAGGTCAAGCAGCACAAGTGCGACGCTCGAGCCTGGACTGATCGGTGCAGTCTCGCCTTTAATCTCACTGGTGGTCTGGTCAGTGGTTGGCTGGACAGTCAGTTGCTCGAGATCTCGTTCGAAGGCGCGACGGTTGTGCAATCCGGTCAGGGAATCGCTGTACGCCGCCCAGGAGAGTTCACGCATCAGGTGACGCTCTAAACTGGCAACCCCGAGTGCGGAGGCCATGTCTGCCAGCAATCCCGCCGTTTGCGCATCCGGCGAGTACGTTCGGTTCAGCGTGTACAGCACCAATGCGCCAGTATTAAATCGACCTCGAGAGACTGGGAAGGCCATTAGGCTCGAGAGGCCCGCGTCGCGCAGTGCGGGGTCGGCTTCGGGCCAGAGGTCGTAACGTGGGATGTTGACGTACTCGCCATGCTCGAGTCGGACACGCACCGATTGTGGCAGTGCGGCAGTAATCACCAGGCGAGCGCCCCATCCAGCATTGGCAAGGACTTGCACGGCATCATCGTTGGTATTCTGGTCGGGTCGGACTTCCGGTTCGAGGTGTCCGAAGCTGAACAACCGTGCGCCGTCCACGCCGGTTAAATGCACGACCTCTTCGAGTGCGGCTTTGAAAACCGGTTCGATGGGTTCTTCATGGCTGGCCCGCAGGACGTTGTTGGTCGCGCCGAGCCAACCGACTTGCCGTTCTGCATTGCGACGGGCGTGTGCTTCAAAGGCGAGCGTTGAGATCAATCGCAAAGTTTCAGGATTGCTGGGTTCGCTGGTATCTGAAGAGGTGATCAGGACCGCCCAGACGCGACCAGCGGCAAGCAACGGCCAGGCTCGAGCCGATTCTGCCAGCAGCGCTTGTTGTTTGAGTGCCGCTGCGCGTTCTCGGATCGGCAGCACCTCGAGCAAATTGATCTTCGTGGATTTCGCGGCATTCCAACCTTCACGGCCCAATTCGTGCTGCGCGACCAGTCGGCTTTCGGTCATGGCGGGCAAGTGCAGGTTGAGGCTCGAGGCGGCAAGCATGAATTGCTTGTCGCTTTCGCGCACCAGCAGCAGCGCCAATTCTGTTTTGAATCCTGTCACCTCGAGCAATGAATTCAGGGTCAGGGCGTGCAATTGCTCAAGACCACCGGCAGCGAGCAACGCGCCGATCAGGTCGGGGATCTGGCTTGGTTGAGCTTGATTCATGCGTACCTTGGACGACTTGCGGTGCGAAAAAAGTGAATGAGACGACAACCGTCTTTTCACATTTTAGCCTGAACGGGTCAGCAAAGGAAGCTGTGCACTCAAGGTCAAGATTGATGGCGGGAACCTCAATTCAAAACCATCTCTGAGATCAGGGCAACCTGTACTGCCACGGCTTGCCAATGTCCGTCCCGCTTTGCCCAAACGCGCATGAAACGATGCAAGACATTGAATTCACTCGAGGTCACCTGAAGCACGCCTCGAGTCACAGCAGTATCAGCAAACTGATGCAATTCAAAACCGGAGAACTCGAGGTTGGACGGCGGGTTGTTTGGCACAGTCTCGAGCAATTGCGTTTTGGTGATGGCCTCGCCAGAAGCAAGAATGCCAACCCAATCATCGGTAAGAATCGCGGCCAGTGAAATCATGTCCACGCGCCGATAGGCTTCATTCCAAGCTTCGTTCAGCGTTTCGAGTTCGTGCTTGTCATTCATCACCGTGTCTCGAGTGCAATTCGCGCCTCTGCGGATTCATCCCAGGGCAGGGTCAGGCCGTCTCGCTCGAGGGTTCGTTCGTGGCCTTTTCCGGCAAGCAGCACAGTATCGCCGGGTTGCGCGAGTCGAATCGCTTTTTGGATCGCTTCACGCCGGTCTGGAATCAGGTGATGCTCGCCACTACCAGATTGGACAAAAGCAGTTCGCATCGTCTCGAGGATGGCGTCTAAACTTTCACTGCGATGGTCTTCCTCAGTGAAAATCGTGACATCGGCCAATTTTGCGGCGACTCGAGCGAGTCCGGTTCGGCGTTCCTCGCCACGTTCGCCCGCAGCACCAACGACCAGAATCACGCGGCCCGAGGTTGTGGGTCGCACGGCCTCGAGCGCGGCCCGCAAGCTGTTCTCGGTGTGCGCAAAATCATTGATCACACGAAACGGACTGGTTTGAATCATTTGCATTCGACCGGGAACACCGGGGAAAGACTCGAGGCCAGACTGGATTTCTTCGGCGTCGAATCCAACGGTCAGCGAGAAAGCCGCCATCGCTGCGAGCGAATTGAGCACATTGAATTTACCGATCATCGGAACTCGAACCGAAAAATTTCCATGCGGTGATTGAAGGTCAAACTCGAGTCCAAGCGATGACTCAACGACATTTTTCGCGTTCCACTCGCCTCCATCTCCGTACCAGTAAACATTTGAAAAATCAGCCTGCCGAGCAAATTCATCTTCGTTGTTCAAAACTCGCCAGTGTGAACGCTCGAGTAATTTCAGTTTTTCTTTTCCGTATGCTTCGAGTGTGCCGTGAAAATCCAAGTGTTCCGGCTCGAGGTTGGTCCAGACTCCAACCTTGTATGGAATGCCTCGGACACGCTCGAGCGCGAGGGCGTGGCTGGAAACCTCGAGCACCGCATGGGTGCAACCGGCAGCCACAAATCGGGCGAGGAGTTCTTGAACTTGTGGCGATTCCGGCGTGGTGAAATGCCCCGGCAATACCTCATCACGACCGGCGAATCGCACGCCAACGGTGCTCATGCGGGCGGCCTTGACCCCGGCGTGCTCGAGAAGATGATGGATCAAGGTTGAGGTTGTGCTTTTGCCTTTGCTGCCGGTCACACCGATGATCTCGAGCTTTTTGGCGGGGTGATCCCAGAAGCTTGCGGCCAGATCACCAAGTGCGGCTCGAGCATCGGGAACACTCAAGTACGGTACGGGAAGCTCGAGATTTGGGCGCGTGCCAACGACGGCGATTGCACCTCGCTCGAGGGCTTGTGGAATGTAATCGTGACCGTCGAGCGGTGGACGCGACGGCAATGGCACGCCGGGAATAGCCACGAAGACAAACCTGGGTTGAACTTGCCGCGAATCATGCGTGATGCCAAGAACCTCGAGATCAGCAAATTTCGGCTCGAGTGCTGAATTCAAAACTGTGTTGAGAAACGGGGCAAGCTTCATGGCTCGAGTCTCCCCTGTTTGCGTGAACTGCAACTCACACTTCAGCCTCTAAACCTGCAATTGGTGCGAGCATCGGACGGTCCAAACCTTGCGCCTCGAGTTGCCCACAAATCCAGCCGAGCGCGTACCGGTCCCGAATAAAATCAAGTTCATCTCCCGGCACGATGATCAATGGCGAGAGCGAGTAAGAAGCCACAAACTCTTCGTAAAGCGCATTCAAACGCTCGAGGTATTCGTCTGGAATTTTGCGCTCATACTCTCGGCCCCGAAGTGCGATTCGGCGGCGCAAGGTTGGCAGCGAGCAGCGAATAAACACCATCACACTCGGCACGCGCAAGGCTGGACCGATACCTGCGTACAACGTTTGGTACGTGCCCCAATCTCGAGTGTCGATCTGACCGGTCTCGTGCAGGTTGCGGGCAAAGATCGCGGCATCCTCAAACAGCGTGCGGTCTTGGATCACGTGCTCGGAATGGTTGACTTCGCGCAAATGCTGCTCGAGGCGTTTGCCGAGGAAAAAGACTTGCGAACGAAAGGCATAGCTTTTCATGTCGCGGTAGAAATCCTCGAGGTACGGATTCTCGTCCACCGCCTCGAAGACCGCCTGCAACGAGTACCGGTGCGCGAGCAGTTCTGTCAGGCTGGATTTGCCCGAGCCAATGTTTCCAGCAATCGCAATGTACATTTAGCGGTACTCCAGAAACTTGGGCCTCATCAGTGCAACTCGAGCGAAGCCGAAACGGGTTGAGAGGCGGCCACAACCGAGGATTGATACGCCCGCCTGAGCACCAACTCGAGCACGTGTTTCTGGTCAGTTTCGTTGCCGACAAAATCGAACTCGCTGGCCTCGAGCACCAAGGCCGGTTCGGTGTAGGCGCGGAAGTATTCGTCGTAATGCGATCCCAATCGCCGCAAGTAATTCGGATCGATCTCGCGTTCAAAATCGCGGCCCCGTTTGGCGATACGCTCGAGCAGCAAAGCCACATCGGATCGTAGGTAGACGGTCAAATCGGGTCGGGCGAGTTGTGGGCGCAAGTGCGAGTACAGATCGCGGTACAAATCGAACTCGGCATCTTTGAGGTTCATCGAGGCGAAAATAAAATCTTTGTCGAACATGTAATCCGAAACGATGTCGGAAGCGAACAAGCTGCCCTGAGCAAGCTGGTTGAGTTGCTTGAACCTCGAGAGCAGAAAAAAGGTTTGAACGTTAAACGCAAACCGTTCCGGGTCGGCATAGAACGGCGCGAGAAACGGGTTTTCCTCAACAATCTCGAGGTTGAGTTGCGCCCCGAGGCGGTCTGCCAGCAGGCGCGTGAGCGAGGTTTTTCCGGCTCCGATTGGACCTTCCACAACGATGTACACGTTTGGAGTCTACCGTTTTCGCAAAGCCAGGAAAAGCGGGAAAGCAGGCAATGGGCAGTGAGCGATTGGAAACGGCAGTTCAAAGGCTCGAGGATGTTGACATTGGTGTTGCTCATCGCTGTATTGCGGTAGTCTTCGCACATGAAAGCCATTCAAGTCCAGAAACTCGGCGGCCCTGAAGTCCTCGAACTCACCGACATGCCAATGCCAGAACCGAAGGCCGGTCAGGTGCGTTTGCGCGTGCAGGCGGTCGGTTTGAACTTCGCCGACATCCTCAATGTCAACGGTGAATACCTGACTCGAGCCCGCACCCCATTCGTGCCAGGAATGGAAATGGCGGGCGTGATCGATGCGCTCGGCGAGGGCGTTACGGGTCTCGAGGTTGGTCAATTGGTCGCGGCGCTCGGACCGGGCGCATTCGCCGAATACGCCGTGGTTCATGCCGCCGCCGTGTTTCCAATTCCCACGAATTTGAACGCTCGAGAGGCTGCCGCGCTGCCGGTTTCGTATTACACCGCGTACTTTGCCTTGCGCACACTCGGGCAGGCGAAAACGGGCGAAACGGTTTTGATTGAGGCTGGGGCCGGAGCGCTCGGCACGGCGACCATTCAACTCGCCAAAGAAATGGGCTTGAAGATCATCGCGCTCGCCAGCAGTGAGGAAAAGCTCGAGTTGACCCGATCTTTGGGCGCGGACCATGCGTTCTTGAACACTGGTGATTACCGCGATCTGGTGCTCGAGGCGACCGGCGGCAAAGGCGTGGACATCATGTGCTCGATTGTGGGTGGTCCAGGATTCCAGGATCGCCTGACCATGATGAACGCTCGAGGCCGCGTGATGGTGATTGGCAACGCCAGCCGTGAAAGCGCCAACCTGACTCCAACCGCCTTGATGACCAAAAACGTCAGTGTGATCGGCGTCTGGCTCACCCCGCTCGTCTCCGATGCCGCCGCAATGCTCGAGGCGAGCCAGTTCATTGGGCCATTGATCGCCAGCGGCAAGGTCAAACCGATTGTTGGTCGCGCCTTCAATCTCGAGGATGCTGGCGAGGCGTTCACGTTCATGCTTTCAAGGCAGAACACGGGCAAGGTCGTGATTGAACCGTAAAAGACAGTAAAAAGTGTCAGGTGGAAAGAGGCGATCCCGCCCGGTAGCGCCGCAAGCCCGTGAGGTGCTGGTTTAGCGGAAAGAAGGTGCGTCTTGGGATCAAGAGGAAAGTAACGGCAAAACCAAGCTCGAGACTTGAGGTTTTGTTCTTGGCTCCTTCTTTTCACTTTCTTGCTCACAAGACAGCACCTTACGGGCTGTTCGCGCTTGAACTTTCCACTTTCCACCTCCTCTCAACTGCACGCCGCATCACCAAGTATTCTGGCGCAATGCTCGAGACTTCTGTCATGAGACCAACACCAATTAAACCCGGCCCAGATCAGGAATCAGTTTGGGATTATCCGCGTCCACCTCGGCTCGAGGCTGTGGGCAAACGCATTCAGATCGTCATGGCTGGCGTGAGCATCTTGGACACGGTTGGCGCGTTTCGGGTGCTCGAGACTTCTCATCCACCGACCTATTACTTGCCGAAAAGCGATTTTCTGCCCGGAGTGCTCGAGGCGAGTGCAGGCTCGAGCTTCTGTGAGTGGAAAGGCAGTGCGCGATACCTGTCCTTGCGGGTTGGATCGCACGTCTCGAGGGACGCCGCTTGGACGTACCCGAATCCGACGCCAGGATTTGCGCCTATTCAAGATTTTGTGGCGTTGTACTCGAGCAGCGTGCTGATCTTGCCGGAGGATGGTTGTTTCGTGGCGGGAGAACGGGTTGTGCCGCAGCCTGGAGGGTTTTACGGCGGTTGGATCACGGCTGATGTCGTCGGGCCGTTCAAAGGCGACCCGGCGTTTCACTCGCACGGGTGGTGACTGCAAAGCCGGTAAAAACAGACAAAACATGTCAGGTGTGAAACGCGCTAAACTCGAGGCATGGTTCTGACGGACACCCACCCGAACGCGGCCCGAGTCCAACTCGAGTTGATGCGGGCCGCTGGACACGCACGCCGAACGGAACTGATGAACCAGTATTCCCAAGAATTGATTCGGGCCGCAAGGTTACGACTGCTGCAAAAGCACCAAGGGAACGACTTTGAGGCGAAACTCGAATGGGTCAAGATTCAATACGGCGCGAAACTCGAGCAAAAAGTACGCGCATATTTGGTGGGTCAAAATGGATGCTGATGTTCTTGGCGTGGCAGATGCGGTCATGAGCACCTTTGAGCAACTCGGCGTGAAATGCAGGATTGTGGGTTCGGTGGCAAGTTCCAAATTGGGCATGTTGCGGGCCACCTTCGATGTGGACATCCTGGCCGAATTGGAACGCAAGCACGTTGCTGCACTCAAAACCCGACTCGCGGCCACGTTTTACCTCGACGAAGAACTGATCTTGGAAGCCATCGAGCACCGCTCGAGTTTCAACCTGATTCACCTGGAAACCATGCTCAAAGTCGATGTGTTCATTTCCAAAAACCGGCCCTACGATCAGATCAGGCTCGGGCGGGCATTCAGGGACGATCCGAGGTACATCACCGCAGAAGATTCCGTGCTCGGCAAACTCGAATGGTATCGGGCGGGCGACGAAACCAGTGAACGGCAATGGAATGACATCCTGGGATTGATACGGGTGCAACAAGACCAGTTCGACCTCGAGTACGCGAGACGTTGGGCCAAAGAGATTGGCGTTTTGGATTTGCTCGAGAAAGCCATCGGTGAAGCATGAAACTTCAGACGGGAGCCACACCATGACCCTCATGGCCGAAAAACCCAGCCCGGTTCAGGCGTTCGAGGATGGACGGCTCAAATTCACCCTCGAGATGTTCGAGCACCTAAGCGACACCGGCCTGTTCGGTGAGGCGCACGTGGAACTTTTAAACGGGGAGATTCTGGTCAAAACCATGCAAAAACCACCACACGCCTACGCGATTCAAACCCTGACCGAGAAATTCTTCGCCGCCTTCCAAACCCGAGCCTGCATTCGCGTGCAACTGCCGTTGGTGCTGCTCTCGCCACCGCCAGATTTCGTTGAACCCGACCTGACACTCTTAAAACTTCCGGCAGAACAGTACAAGGACCGCAATCCAACCTCCAACGATGCGATTGTGGTGATCGAAGTGTCCGACACCACCCTCGAACGGGACCGGGGCGCGAAACTCGAGGCGTATGCCCGAAACAACATTCCCGAATACTGGATTTTGAATGTCAACGAAACCAAACTCGAGGTGTACCGCGAACCGAAAGGCAACGAGTACCGCAGCCGAAGGTTGTTCACGGCTGGTGAGGGTGTGACGCTGCTCGAGTTTGAAGATGTGGTGGAGTGGTGGTGACATACTGCTTTGACCAAAAGACAAGCTATCGAGGATTTTATGAATAAAAAAATGGAAAATTTTATAAACCACTTTACGGATGGTGTAGGAGTAGCCACTGCTTTGGTGCTTCAAAAATATCTTGACCCACCTGTTGCTTCACTGACGGCGACTTCACTAACTACATTAGTCAAAATAGGAGTTTCAGATTTTGCAGCAAGAGATTTGTCAAAACGAGAACAAATTAAAGTCGGGTTAGCCGCAGTAAAAGCAATTGAGAAAATTCAATACTTCCTCGATAAACACTACACACCTCGCGTAGAAGAATTTAAACCAACTTATGGAAATAAAAGATCTAGAGCAGAAGAAATTCTTGAAGGTGTTTTACTGAAAAGCAAGAATGAACATGAAGAAAAAAAGTTAAATCTAATCGCTAATATTTTTCCTAATTTTGCTTTTCTTGGTGAGATATCTTTCCAACAGGCAAATCTCTCCCTTGGTCTCGCATCTAGTATGAGTTACACAGGTATGTGTATTTTAGAAATTATTTTCCGTAGGTATGCGGAACCTAAAAGAAGTATCATGAACCATGATTTTTCGGATAATTTTAGTGATAATCCGCAAATGAAAACCCTTTCAGTTGACGTTTCATTCCTTTTACTAGAGATAAACGGACTGTTAGGCAACGGTTTAATTAACCAAGCGGGTCTTAATGGAGACAGTTTTGAGGGTTGGGTCGATAAAAACTATAAGGGAAGCTATTCAGCTACGTTAGATGATTTGTCAATAATAAACCCATCCGCATTACTTTTATCTGAGATGGGAGAAAGATTTCGTCAGATTCTTAGTTTGGAAGACATTCCAAATCAAGATCTTTCAGATGTATTTAATTTACTTAGTGAGCCTAAGAAATGAGCCAACGATAGAATGAAACATCCAATCGAACAACTCCTCCTCGAGCGCATCCTGATCCTGGATGGCGCAATGGGAACCATGATCCAAGAACACAAACTCGAGGAAAAAGATTTCCGCATTCCAACATTCTTGCCGCGCCCATTGAAGGGCAACAACGACCTGCTTTCGATCTCGCGCCCGGAGATCATCCTCGAGATTCACAGGGCGTTCCTGGCGGCGGGTGCGGACATCATCAGCACGAACACATTCAGCGGCACGCGGATCGCTCAGGCCGATTACGAGATGGAAGAGTGGGTCTACAAACTCAACCTCGAGAGTGCGCGGATCGCAAGACGGGCGGCGGATGAATTCACGCTGCTCGAGCCGCACAAACCGCGTTTTGTGGCGGGGGCACTCGGGCCAACGAACCGCACAGCGAGCATGAGCCCGAAGGTTGAAGACCCGGCGTTTCGTGCCGTGACCTTTGACGAACTCGCGCTCGCATACAAAGAACAAACGCTGGCCCTGCTCGAGGGTGGTGTGGACGTGCTGCTGGTCGAAACGATCTTTGACACCTTGAACGCGAAGGCCGCATTTGCTGGAATCGAGGATGCGTTCGAGGCGGCTGGAACTCGAGTGCCGATCATGTTTTCTGGCACGATCACCGATCAGAGTGGACGCACGCTTTCGGGCCAGACGGTCGAAGCGTTTTACACCTCGCTCTCGCACGCAAACTTTTTGTCGATTGGGTTGAACTGTGCGCTTGGGGCGGAGATGATGCGCGAGCACATCACGGCGCTCTCGAAAATCTCGAGTTCGTTCGTGTCCCTGTATCCGAACGCTGGCCTGCCGAACGAGATGGGCGAGTACGACGAAACGCCCGCGTTCATGGCTCGGGTGCTCGAGGATTACGCTCGGGCTGGATTCTTGAACATTGTGGGTGGCTGCTGCGGCACGACGCCAGCGCACATCAAAGCGTTTGCGGATGCGCTGCGTGATGTCAAACCTCGGGTCAGGCCGGTGATTGAGAACCGTCCCAGGTATTCCGGGCTCGAAATGTTCGAGATTTTGCCCGCCACCAATTTTGTCAACGTTGGCGAACGCACGAACATCACCGGTAGCCCAAAATTCTCCAAGGCGATTCTCGAGGGTGACTTCGAGGCGGGCGTGCAGATTGCTCGGCAACAGGTCGAGAATGGTGCGCAGGTTGTGGACATCAACATGGACGAGGGGATGCTCGACAGTGAGGCGGCGATGATTCATTTCGTCAATTTGCTCGGGGCGGAACCCGATGTGGCCCGCGTGCCGTTCATGCTGGACAGTTCCAAATGGAGCGTGCTCGAGGCTGGACTGAAACGGGTTCAAGGTAAATCCATCGTCAACTCGATTTCCTTAAAAGGTGGCGAGGAAGAATTCAGGCGTCAAGCTCGAGCCTTACAGCGTTACGGCGCGGCAGCCGTCGTGATGGCCTTCGATGAGCAGGGTCAGGCCGATTCGCTCGAGCGTCGCATCGAGATCTGCTCGCGGGCGTACAAGATTCTGGTCGAGGAATTGCGTTGGAATCCGACCGATATTATTTTCGACCCGAACGTCCTGACCGTGGCGACCGGCATTGAAGAACACAACGATTACGCTCGGGCCTTCATTGAGGCGACCCGCTGGATCAAACAGAATTTGCCGGGTGCGCTCGTTTCGGGTGGCATCTCGAACATCTCGTTTTCGTTTCGCGGCAACAACCATGTGCGCGAAGCGATGCACGCGGTCTTCTTGTATCACGCGATTGGGGCCGGGTTGGACATGGGCATCGTTAATGCCGGGATGCTCGCGGTCTATGACGAACTCGAGCCGGAACTGCGCGAGCGTGTCGAAGACGTGATTCTCAATCGGCGCGAGGATGGAACTGACAGACTGCTCGAGATTGCCGAACGTTTCAAGGGCGAGAAGAAAACCAAAGCCGAGGCCGCCGCCTGGCGAAATGAGGACGTGATCGCCAGGCTCGAGCATGCGTTGGTCAATGGCATTACCGAATTTATCGATACCGATACCGAAGAGGCGCGAACACAATTTGAACGTCCGCTCGAGGTAATCGAAGGTCCCTTGATGCGCGGCATGAATGTGGTTGGGGACTTGTTCGGTGCGGGCAAAATGTTCCTGCCGCAAGTCGTGAAATCTGCTCGAGTCATGAAGAAAGCTGTCGCGTATCTCACACCGTTTCTCGAGGCGGACAAGCGCGTTGGCGAAAGCTCGAGTGCGCAAAAAATCTTGCTGGCGACCGTCAAAGGCGATGTGCACGATATTGGCAAAAACATTGTCGGCGTGGTCTTGGGTTGCAACGGGTACGACGTGATCGATCTGGGCGTGATGGTCAGCAGCGAACGGATTCTCAGTGCGGCACTCGAGCACAAGGTTGACATCATCGGATTGTCTGGTCTGATCACGCCGAGTCTCGATGAGATGGTGCACGTAGCGAGCGAGATGGAACGTCGCGGCATTCGCACGCCATTGCTGATCGGTGGCGCGACGACCTCACGGGCGCACACCGCCGTCAAGATTGAACCGGTGATCTCGAGCCCGGTGGTTCACGTCCATGATGCGTCTCGAGCGGTCGGTGTGGTTGCCAAACTCCTGAGTGAAAACATGCTCGAGTATGCAGCCGACATTCGTGCCGAATACGAAGCGTTACGGGCTGGTCGTGCCGAACGTCAAATCAGATTGGTCACGCTCGAGGAGGCTCGGGCTCGAGCACCAAAACTCGAGTTCACAAACACTGTCAAACCGAAAGTGTTGGGTCGCACTGAGTTGGGCTTCACGCTCGAGGAACTGCGCGACTACATCGACTGGACTCCGTTCTTTATCGCCTGGGAATTGAAGGGCGTTTACCCGAGCATTTTTGACGATCCAACCGTCGGCAAGCAGGCGACCGAATTGTTCAACGATGGGCAAGCGATGCTCGAAAAAATCATGCTCGAGAAAAGTTTGCAGGCCAAAGCAGTCGTCGGGTGCTGGCGGGCGAACAGCAGTGGCGATGACATCGTTTTGCGAGACGAGAACGGACGGAAAATCTCGAGGTTGCACACGTTGCGGCAACAACGCGATCAGGCCGAACCGAACCGAGCGCTTTCCGATTTCATCTCCCCTGTCGGCGAGGATTATATTGGCACGTTTGCAGTCACGATTCACGGCGCAGAAAAACTCGCCAAAGCATTTGAACTTGAGCATGACGATTACAATTCGATTCTGGTCAAATCGCTGGCAGATCGTTTGGCCGAAGCCTTGGCCGAAAAGCTGCACGCCGATGTTCGCCGTGAACACTGGGGTTACGCGCCAAACGAGACACTCTCGAGACGAGAATTGATCCGTGAAAAGTACGTTGGAATTCGCCCCGCGCCCGGCTATCCGGCGCAACCGGATCACACTGAAAAACCTGAGATTTTCAAATTACTCGAGGCCGAAAAGATTGGGCTCGAGTTGACCGAATCCTTTGCGATGCTGCCCGCCTCGAGCGTCAGTGGTTTGTATTTCGCTCACCCGGAATCTAAGTATTTCGCGGTCGGTCGGATCGGGCAGGATCAAGTTGAAGATTACGCCCGCCGCAAGAACATGAGTGTGCTCGAGGTTGAACGTTGGCTCGGCCCGAACCTGGCGTACTCACCCAAAGCGGCCTCGAGCGAGGCTCGCGTGACCGTTGCCGCAGATTGAGGACCGCGAACCGCTACACTGATTTTAGATTTTCAAACCCCAAACTGGAGGCTTTTATGCGTTGGATGATTTCTGGACTGATGGTGCTGGCGGCAACCGTGGGGCTTGCGGGTTGCGCTCCGGCCGCAACGAACTTGACAACGAACTCGACGATGGGCTTAACAACTGGAACAGTTGGACCAGATGGGCTTTCGGCTGGCGATCTGGTGCCAGAGTTGCAACTCCTCAACCTCAAATCTGGTCAGGAAATGAGGCTCTCGAGTTTGCGTGGGAAACCAGTCTTGCTCAATTTTTGGGCAACCTGGTGCGGTCCTTGCCGTGCTGAAATCCCGAAACTGAACGAGTTGGCGCAAAAGTACCCGAAACTGACCATCATTGGTGTGAACGTCGCCGAGGACCGTGACTTGATCGCCGGGTACTTGACCACGCAGGCCACAGCTTACGAAGTCTGGCATGAAAACAAGGGTGCTAGCGGCACCGTGACGGACAACACCGCCAAGCTCCTGAGCGCCTGGGAGGGCCGTGCGGGTGGTTATTCAATCCCGTTCACCGTGATTGTCGATTCGGACGGGTACGCGAAACGGATCATCTCGGGCTTCAACGAACGCGCCCTCGAGAATTCGGTCGCAGCCTTGTTCCCCAACTGAGTTCAGATTCCATTCAACGTTCGAGAATGCGGTTTGGGTTCTCGAGCGTTTACTTTGGAGTCTCAAGCGTCAAAACCGTGGCTTTGTTCTGCCCAGTTGTACCGATTTTCAATTCGATTTTCAAGTCTCGGGCTTCGCGGTAACAGATGTGGACGTTTTGATCACAGAGGAACAGCACAGCGTTCGTCTCGAGTTGCACGGTTCCAGCTTTCGCATTTTTGGGAACTGGTAATTTGAACTCGAGGGTTGGCACGCTGTCCCAATAATTGTCTGGTTCTTCGGCGTTTTGTTTACCTTCGGTCAAGGCAAGTTCGAGCGGTTTACCATA
>JAYURE010000138.1:0-5929 GCA_043756345.1 Deinococcales bacterium
TGATCAAACCGATTGCCATGGAAAAAGAGTTGCGTTTTGCGATTCGTGAAGGTGGACGCACCGTCGGTGCAGGCGTCGTCACCGAAATCCTCGAGTAAAAAAGCAAGTCGTGAGTTCTGAGTTGTGAAAAACACGAACTCATGACTCAGAACTCACAACTCAGTACCCTGAAGTAAACCAGAACACCATTTCGAGGCCATCCTCGAGTAGACTGATTTGCGAGCCTGATAAGAAGACTAGTCTCGAGCAGCACCCAAACACACCCGTTAGCCGGTCGCGCAAGTCGCCCCGGCACACCCCTGAAACAAAACCTCGAGAGAGGACAGGGGGAGGGAAGGAGAATTTTTATGGCGAAAGACGGACCACGCATCATCATCAAAATGGTGTCCACGGCAGGAACCGGTTACTTTTACGCAACCGAGAAAAACCGCCGCAACACCACCGACAAACTCGAACTCAAAAAGTACGATCCAGTTGCACGTAAGCACGTTACGTTCAAAGAACAGAAGATCTGAGGTTAACGCATGAGTGAGCCTCAGACCCCGCCAGAAACGGCGGCCAGCACCTCGAGCGGCAACGGGAATTACTTCCGTGAAGCCTACGAGGAACTGCGTCGTGTCAACTGGCCAACCCGTGACGAGATCATTCAAGGCACGCAAACCGTGCTGGTGTTCGTGATTGGCTTCACGATTCTGCTCTGGGCCTGCGATCTGGCGTTCAGGGCGCTTTCAAGGTTGGTGTTCTAGCATGGCGATTGAATGGTACGCCGTTCACACCTACGTCGGGTACGAAGACAAGGTTTCGGCCAACATCACCTCACGGGCAAATGCCCTGAATTTGATGAACAACAAAATCTTTCAAGTCCTGATCCCAACCGAAGAGGCCGCCGAAGTCAAAGGCGCAAAAAAAGACGTTGAAGTCAAACGCAACAAGATCTACCAGGGCTACATTTTCGTGCAGATGGATGTCGAAGACGAATTCGGCACCGGCGAACTGAACGAAGCCTGGGAAGTCGTGCGCGGCACCAACGGCGTGACCGGATTCGTCGGCACCAAAGATCCAAAACGAGCCGAAGACCTGTTCCCGCTGACCCAAGACGAAATCAACCGCATCCTCGAGAGCATGGGTGTGACCGGACGCAAAGAAAAGCCGAAAGTCAAATCCCAATTCAAAGAGGGCGACATGGTGCGCGTCACCGCCGGACCATTCGCAGATTTCACCGGCGTCATCGCCGAAGTCAACCTCGAGCGCAGCAAAGTCAAAGTGCTCGTCAGTATCTTCGGACGTGAAACACCAGTAGAGCTTGATTTTGCACAAGTGCAAAAAAGCTAGTGGAAAGTGCCAAGTGGAAAGTGAAAAGTCAGACGCTTTCTCACTGCGCACCAACAGGTTCTTCTTTCCACTTTCAACCTTCTTGCTCACAAGACAGCACCTGGCGGGCTACTCGCGCTTTCACTTTTCACTCAGGTTTTAAAGCTTAGCGTCAAAACCCCAACCTCGAATCTCGAGACCTTTTGGGGGAGCTAAGGAGGACACTATGGCAAAGAAAGTCACAGGCAAAGTGAAGCTTCAGCTTCCAGCCGGAAAAGCAACACCAGCCCCTCCCGTCGGTCCGGCACTCGGTCAGCACGGCGCGAACATCATGGAATTCTGCAAGCAATTCAACGCCGCCACCGCCAGCGCAGGCGACGCGATTATTCCCGTGGAAATCACGATCTTTGCGGATCGTAGCTTCACGTTCATCACCAAAACACCACCAATGAGCTACCTGATCCGCAAAGCCAGCGGCATTCCCAAGGGATCGGGCACGCCAAACAAAGTCAAAATGGGCAAATTGAACTGGACGCAAGTCCTCGAGATTGCCAAAACCAAAATGCCCGACCTGAACGCCGCGAGCCTGGAAGCCGCAGCCAACACCGTTGCAGGCACCGCCCGCAGCATGGGCGTGACGATTGAAGGTGGCCCAAATGCCTAAATTCGGAAAACGCTACAAGCTCCTGGCCGCCAAAGTCGATGCCAACAAAACCTACAACCTCGAGGAAGCCACGGCACTCGTGAAGACGCTCGCCAGCGCGAAATTTGACGAAACCGTCGAAGTTCACGTGCGCCTCGGCATCGACCCGAAGAAAAGCGACCAGAACGTTCGCGGAACCGTCGCCCTGCCACACGGCACGGGCCGCACCGTTCGCGTGCTCGCCGTGACCAAAGGCGAAGGCGTCGCCGCAGCCGAAGCCGCCGGAGCCGACTTCGTTGGTGGAGACGAAATCATCACCCGGATTCTCGAGGGCTGGATGGACTTTGATGCCGTGGTCGCCACGCCAGACATGATGGCCGCGATTGGCTCGAAACTCGGACGCTTGCTTGGACCGAGAGGTTTGCTGCCGAACCCGAAATCCGGCACGGTCGGGTTGGACATCGGCGGAATCGTCAAAGGCATCAAGGCCGGACAGATCGAATTCCGCAATGACAAAACCGGTGTGGTTCACGCCCCGATTGGCAAGGCGAGCTTTGATGCCGCCAAACTTGCCGATAACTTGACCGCGATTTACAGTGCGGTCGAAGGTGCGAAACCAAGCACGGCAAAAGGTCAATTTGTGAAAACCGTGTTCATCACCACAACGATGGGACCGAGCGTAAAAGTCAACGTCACAGCGTAAAAGAAATTTGAACTCGAGAGGGACCGGGAGTGATTCCGGTCCTTTTTCCTTGGCAATTGTTCTGAGAAAAGCCAAGATCACCCAGAACGCGCTAGAATCACGCATTAGGGGAATTTTATGAACGACGCCGAATTTCGCCAAAAACTGTACAACGACCTTGAGCCGAACAAACCGCTCGAGACGCGCAGCAACTTGTATGTCCCCATTTACAAGGCGTACCAGGATGACAGCGAGGGCTACGTTGAACCGATTGAATCGCTGCTCTCGAGGATTGAGTTCAGCAAACTGATTGGCGAGAGCGTGCATTACTTCTCGGGCTTTCGTGGTTCGGGCAAATCCACGGAATTAAAACAACTGGTCGGACGGCTCGAGACGGCAGGCTACACGGTCTTGTATTCGGATGCGAATGAATTCCTGAATGTCAACGCGCCCGTCGAAATCACCGATTTGCTGTACACACTCGCAGTAGCGTTCAGCAAGCACTTAGGCGAGAACGAACCGGCGCTCGAGGAAATGTGGAAACGCTTGGTTGATTACTTGACGCGAACCAAAATCGAATTTACCGAAATCTCGTTCGATCTCGATGCAATCAATGTGACTGCTGAACTCAAAGCCAGTGATTCGTTTCGCACCAAGTTTCGCAAAGCATTCGAGAATCACGTCTCGCAATTGGACCGCGAAATTCGGGCGTACTTTCAGGCGACCGCCAAGAAAATCCGCGCAAAGCACCAGAACAAACCGGTCGTGTTCATCTTCGACAACCTCGAGAAGATTGTTGGGGCTGGTGACAATGCCGAGTCCGTGCAAAAAAGTGTCGAACGTGTCTTCCAAAACCACAACGAACGCCTGAAATTACCAAACGTCCACATGGTTTACACCGTGCCGCCGTGGTTGCGATTCCTGCGACCGCTCGAGGCGGACACCGTGACCCTTTCCGGGATTCGCTTGTGGAAAAACGATGAACAACGCAGCGAACTCGAGGAGGGTATCGAACGCCTGCGTCAAGTATTGCGAAAACGCCTCGAGCTTCACGACCCGAACGGTTGGACACGGTTCTTCGGTCCAAACAGCGATAAAGCAGCCGATGCCATGATCCGACAAAGCGGCGGACACATCCGCGATTTGTTCCGCATGATGCGCGAAGCCATCATTCGCTCGAGCAGCCTACCCATCTCGAATGCCGTGCTGGAACGCGCCAGCCAAGAGGTGCGCAATGCCTACCTGCCAATCCGGGCCAGCCACGCTAAAATCCTGCACGAAATTTCAGAACACCGAAACATCAACCCGGAAAGTCAGGACCTCGAGACGATCTCGTTGCTGCTGGACACACACATGGCGTTGTTCTTTCAGAACGGCAAACCCTGGTACGATGTGCTGCCTGCACTGATCCCAGAAATCCAGCGTGTGATCGACATGCAAGCCAAAGAGTGACCGCACCGTGACACCCCAAGCCACCAGTGAACTCGAGCGCCGGTTCGGAACCAAAGCCGCCGAACGCTGGCAGCACGTGCTCGAACACATCCGACTGAGCAATGACTTCTCGTACCTGATCTTGCTCGTGCCAGAGGCGAGCGCCGCCCGCATCTGCGCCGCCGAACTCGCCCGACACTTGCGTGACCAGGGCCAAGAGCTTGAATCTCGAGAATTCAACACGCCCGAAGCCCTGCGCGAACACCTCGCGCCGTGGGTGTTGCGCGAAACCGGTGGGCGACACCCGATCTGGGCCGCCAGCGTCACCAGCGAATACGACCCGCAACACGCCGAATGGGAAGCCGCATGGCGTTACGCTGTCGCCCGTATCAACGAACGCCGTGATGAGTTAATCAAACGCCACCAAGCTCCAATCATCATGGTCGGCGCACCCTGGCTAAAAACCGTGCTGCGAGAATCCGCCCCCGATTGGTGGTCGGTGCGTTCAATGGTCGTGAACTTGAAACCATTGTTCGTGCCGAGCGACCGCAAAGAACGCAACCTCGAGCCGGTGATGAAAATGCTCGAGAACGATTCGAGTGATGCGTTATTAGACCCCGATGAAGTGCTCGAGCAGGCTGATTTGTTGAGAGGCTTTGCGGGGCAGGAAAAGAATTTGGCGCTTTTGTTAGAACGTGCCTTTCATGGGTTAAGAGATAGAAAAAGATGGGTTGAGGCTGAGGAAGTGAGTCGAGAAATCCTTGAGATCGAAATAGAATTAAAAGAACCCATGCTTTCAATTGCAGGAACGTATGGAAATATTGGTCTTTCCCTGCTTGAGCAGAACCGATCTGATGAAGCAGAAGAGGTATTGAAAAAATCTTTAGAAATCAAGAAGAAAAATGGAGATTCACTCACCAGTCAAGGTATTACGCTGTACAATCTTGCAAATACGCTTTTTGATCAGGATAAACTTAAAGAGGCAGAGGTAGCGTTCAGAAAAGCACTAAAATTAGAGGAAGATGGTGAAAATTCGCTCAAAAATCGAAGTATTATATTGGATGGTCTTTCAAGAACACTTTATGAACAAGGAAAACTCAAAGAGGCCGAAAAAACATTCAGACAAGCACTAAAATTGGGGGAGGATGGCGGAGATTCACTGACTCATCAAGGAACGATGCTGCATTTACTTGCAATAATACTCCACGATCAAAATAAGCTCGAGGAAGCAGAAATCACGTTCAGGAAAGCACTGAAATTGAAAGAAGATGGCGGGGATTCACTGACCAGTCAAGGCATCACAGCCAGTTCACTTGGTCGTTTGCTCAGAGATCAAGGGAAACTTGAGAAAGCCAGAGAATTGCTTTTCAAGGCGTTACAACTGCAAGAAGACGGCGGAGACACGCAAGAAAGCCTCGAAATCACCCGCACCGCCCTCATCAATGTGCTGCAAAAACTGGAACGTTGGACAGAGGCTGAAGCCCTAATCCGACAATCACTCAAACAAACAAAAGACCAACTTGAAGCTAATCGTGGGTTCCGCTGGCATCAGCTTAAAAATGTACTTAACGCTCAAGGGCGCACTGAAGAAGCTCAAGAAGCTCAAGAAGCACTCAAACAGGTGCTCACAGAATCTTGAACGTTGCTGCCTCGAGAAAACCAGAAAACGCATTCGGTTCGGCTACATTGAACGTATGAATGAACCGCGCCAACTCGAGTTCAATCCGATCATCTGGTCGGCTCGAGACCGTTGGACATTCCGAGGTGTTGGTGCTGTACTCGGGTTGATCTGGGGCGTGCTTGGCATTGCGATTCAGACGTTCATGTTGCGCGGTCCAATCGGTCCCGGTTTGCCGGAATTC
>JAYURE010000139.1:0-2175 GCA_043756345.1 Deinococcales bacterium
TTGATCGAATCGGTGTTGACCAAATCTGACCGATTCGCCCCGGGCAAACGATCCGTGACGAATTGCTTGGCAAAACCGATTCCCTGCGATACCAATCCCTTGAGGTCTAGGGCCGCCAACCTTCCCGGTGCGTACAGATCGGCGTATTCGTTGGTTTTGTCCATCGCCCAATCTGCGGCCATCATTCCGGCCAGCGTGCCGAAGGTCATGCCGACCCCATCGAAACCGGTGGCGATAAAACGCTCCGGTGCCAGTGCAAGGTCGGGGCCAATGTATGGCAGGCCGTCGAGCGAGGCCCAGAGCTCACCAGACCAACGGTTGGTGATCTCGAACTTGATTTCGGGCAGCCAAGAGCGCAGCTCAGACTCGAGGGCCTCAAACCGCTCCAAGGAGGCTTCTTCCGAACCGGTGTGATGGTCCTCGCCGCCAAAGATCACCAGGTCGTGACCGTCACGCGGCTCGAGCCGGTAGTAATGGTACGGATCGTTGGTGTCATCGATCAGCGCATCGGGTGCCGATCCGCTCGGGAGTTTCGCGGCGATCACGTAACTTTGCCAGGGCACGAGTTTATCGAGCACCAAGTAATGCGTCCATATTGGAACGTGCGTGGCAACAATCACCCGTTTCGCCCGCACGATCCCGAGCACCGAAGCGTCCGAACCTGGACCGGCGGGATCGGCGACCGTCAATTCGTGCATTTTTCCACCGGTCATCGAAACGACCGCCGAATGCTCGAAGATGGTCGCACCCTTTTTGACCGCCACAGCCGCCAAGCCATTCAGGTAAAGACCGACATCGAAACGTGCCTGATCTGGAATTCGCAAGGACCGTTGCGCATGAATCGGGCTGTGCGAAAGCTCATGGGCCACGCCGAGCAACTCGAGGGCGGCAACCTCATCGTTGACGGCTTCACGACCCTCTTCGTTTCGCGCAATCAGCCAGCCATCGACCCGTTCAAAATGCGCATCGATCTTCTCGAGCGCACACAATCCCTCGATGTGACGAATCGCCTCGAACCCGCTCGCAAAAACACGCCTGGCATCGATTTCGCCAAAGCGTTCGATCAACTCACTCGCCGATACGTCTGGCCGTGCGGTCAGGTGCGCGGTCGTGTGAGATGTCTCGCCAGCGCCCACCGTTTGACGCTCGAGCACGATGACGTTCAAACCCTCTTTGGCGAGTTGGTACGCGGCAGTCAAACCGGTGATGCCTGCACCAATGATCGCCACGTCCGCCTCGAGATCGGCAGCCAATCCTGTCTTGAATCCAGTGTGATTTCCAATTGTTGTCTCGAACCACAAAGAAGATTCACGTGTTGAATTCATTGGCTCAGCGTAGAGGCAACAGTAATCCAGTGTGTGCGCTCCTCAACACCCGGCACGCTCAATCGATCCCTGCACAACCGAGTCATTCTCAACTGAGTCATATCAATCATGCACACCGGGAACGAACAGCGCAGACTCAGCGGGCAAACAGGTTTGGGATTTAGTGTCCGACACGAAGGCCAAGCCGTCAGCACTTTTTACGCCGTTTGACCATCCCAAGGAGTTCATCATGGCCCAAAACAAGCTCAAAAACCAATCCGTGGTCAAGCAACTCGCCACACCAATCGATCTCAAATCGGACGGTGTTGCAAAAATTGTGGCCACCCTGAATCCTTTGATCGCCGATTCGCTGGCGCTCTACATCAAAACCAAAAATTTCCATTGGCACCTTTCTGGCATGCACTTCCGTGATCTGCACTTGATGTTCGACGAACAGGCCGATCAACTCATCACCTCGGTCGATCCGTTGGCCGAACGGGTGCGCAAACTTGGAGGTACGACCATTCGATCCATCGGTCACATCGGTCAGACGCAAACGCTCAAAGATGACAACGAAGATTTCGTGACCCCGCTCGAGATGATCAAACGCCTCTTGAAAGACAACCAACAGATGGCCGCCAGTCAACGGGCCGCGCACGAAGTCTGCGACGATCACAGGGATTACGCCACATCCAGCCTGTTGGAAGTTTCGATAGATGAAACTGAACGCCGCATTTGGTTCCTGTTCGAGACCATCCAAAACGTTGATCAAAGCAAGTGACCTGAACACTACCGCCTAAAGGCGGTAGCTTCACCAAGCGACAAAAAGTCGCCAATCACGGCTCAAGCCGACCCCAACCCTGCCCACGCA
>JAYURE010000140.1:0-5917 GCA_043756345.1 Deinococcales bacterium
ACGACTTACAAAAACGGCAATTACTGGGGTGGCGGTGGCAGCATCTGGAACCGCAACTCCTGGCCCGATTTTCTCGAGTGGGTCGCGGCAGACGAGGCCGGGAGTTTCTTCGCTGGCGCAGGTGATCGGGGGTTGGTGGCGCGATCACTGATCGTTGGCTCGAGCCTGAACAAGCCGACTGCCCGGCTGAGCACCCAACCGTTGGCGGCGCTCGCCAGTTACCATTCGACGTTTGACATCACGCAGAACATCATCGTTAATTTCCCCTTCGTTGAAGGCCCCGAAAACGATCCGAGCGGCGCGTTCAAAACGGGCGATTACTACATCACCGCCGTCGATAAGGGATTGGTGCGCAACCCGAATAACAAACTGATCAACTCGAGCCCTGGACGGCGCGTGCAACCGAAACTGGACGAGCACTGGACGCTGGCGGGCGCACTTTGGGACCCGCACGGGTACTGGGGACCGAAAGGCAATTATTGGGTTTATGACAACCCATTCCTGACCAGCGGTGCGACTTGCAGTGACGTGATTCCGGCAGGCAAGAACGGCAAGAGTTGTGCCGCAAATTACTACGCGGTTGGCGATTTCACCGCCAATTTTGACACCAGACGGTACTCGTTTTCGTCCCCCATCGAAGTCACCCGACAGGACGGCACTGGCAAGACGATTGGCACCTGGGCCGTCGGAGATGGTGACAATGGCTGCCCGATGCTCTGCAACATGCGACACTTCGCGGCCATGAAAGCTGGACGCTTCCTGCTGCGCTTCCCCAACCCTGCCGGTGGTCAACACGTTCCACAATGGCTCGATGCGACCCTTGGCAACCTGCTCTCGAGCGGGGACTGGATGGTGTTGGGGGTCTCCTTCACCGGCAGCCGCGCACCGAGCAGCATCACCTTTGAAGGAAACGCCAAGACCGTGGTTTCGACGCCGGGTACTTCGATTGCGGCGGTTCAGAACGACCCAAGCGGAAAAACGTACTATCAGGACAAAGCCAATAACGTCGTTTGGGTCAAAGCGGTCGGGATGCTGAAAGCGGCCAACACTGCCGTGGAAGATCCAAACTCGGATTACGAACTTTATCAACAGATGCGTTTTAGCATCCGTTAAGTCCATCCCGGTTTTGGATGGACGCCGTAAAATCTTAGATCACAAAATTGCCGTTTTGGAAGACTTCAATTTCTCGAGCAACCATTTGATGATCTGAGTTTTAAGTACATCCTGGTTTTGGATGTACGCTATGTTAAAATCTTAGATCACGAGAACTCCGTCCAGAACAGCTTGAAATTCTCGAGCAGCCAATCGATAATCTAAGTTTTAACTTGGAGATACTTAGCTGGGAGATACTTGATGCTGGTCTGTTCACCCACCTCAAATCGTGCTGAACCCGTGCGAACTCAACCTTTAATCTCGAGTTCCATCCCATAGACTGCTGCCATGCTCGAGGTTTTGAAACAGTTTCTTTTCGTTGGTTTGACCATGTGCTTGGCAGCCTGTGGAAACCCGCCAGATGCGACCAAGCCCGAACCCACACCGATCCTCGAGACGAGGGCGGCGAATCCGGCCTGGGACAGTTTTCAAAAGGCGTTCGGCTCGATTGAGTCGGGTTATTACGGATACTCGAGCCTGGATTTTCCAGCCTTGCGCACGCAGTACACGCAGCAACTCGTGACGGCCTGCGCGAAACTCGATCCGTGTTCGCTCGAGGTCAGCAATGGGGTTTTGGATGATCTGATTGCCAAGATCAACGATGGGCACACCTTCAGGCGCACGCCGTTACAAACCCAGATTTTTTACGCGAAAACACAGGGGCAAAACTTGCCTTGCACCGGGCTCGAGTTTGTGTCGCTTCCGAATTCAACGAACCTGATCATTACCCGTGCGATCTCGAGCGAGGCTGGATTTCTGGCGGGATTGCGTCGTGGCGATACGGTTTTCGCCTTGAACAATAAGCTGCTCGAGACGTTCGGATCGCAGGCCGCCGCACTGAGGGCGATTCAAAGCGAGGAGATCGCGGATCGTAAATTTACGCTCGAGGTCAGTACCGCGAACGCCGCACGCCGTACCGTCACGCTCGAGCCGAAACCGTGCCTGTCGTGGCTGCCCTCGCTCGAGGTTCGCAACGACAAGATTGCGGTCATCACCCTGTATCAGTTCTGGTTCAATTCCGACATTGCAGATCGAGTTCACGGCTTGGTGCTACAGGCGCAACAGGCAAACGCCCGAGGCATCGTTCTGGATTTGCGGCATTCTTCTGGCGGTTCCTTGAACGAAGCGATTGCCGCCGCCGGAGCCTTCCTACGGATCGTCCCGAGCGTGCGCATGGAATTCAAGGGCGGCAGTTCAACACAGTACGATTTCGCCAATGGACTGGTGCTCTCCAAAAACGTCGGCTCGAGCGATGAGCCGTACCGCACCCGCGTTGTGCGCAGTCCGCAACGTTGGATCGGTCCGATGGTCGTTTTAACCAATGGCAGCACCCGCAGTGCCGCCGAGTACCTGGCGTTTCTGATTCAACTCCAAGCTCGAGCCGTGATCCTCGGACAACCGAGCATTGGGGTTCTGAACACCAGCGCGTTCGTCCTGACACTCGAGGATGGATCATTGTTCGGGGTCACTGCGGCACGTTCACAAGAAGTTGATGGCAAGGCATTCCCGGAACGGGTCACGCCGAATGTCATCAGCCCGGACGATTTGGCGAAACTCGCTCAAGGCCAGGATGTCTTGCTTGAGTCGGCGGTCAATCGCCTGCTGAACCCCTAATGATTTGTCACGCCGCTCCAGAATCCGGGCGCGTTTGTGGTTTAGGCTCGAGCATGTTCAAGACTTTGGCTCGAGCCTGTTTTGCATTCCTGCTCCTCTCGGTGTTCAACCTCGCCCATGCCGAGCAAGTTTTCAGCGTCTCGAGCGGTCTGCGTTGGTTGCCCGCCCTGAGCGTGACACAAACCCCGAACACTGATTTCAGTCTCGAGGCCCGAGTCAAACCCGGTGCGGGCGAATTGCTGTGGGGACCGCTGCCCAAAGGCTATTCCGGCGAGGCGCTCAGCTTGCGATTGCTGGCCTGGTCGCTGCCCTGGATGGGCGCGGGCGTCGTGGGCCTGTGGGCTGGAAGCGATGACCGATCACGGGGTTTCTGGGGCATGAGCGGCGCGTGGGCCTTGGTGAACGCGGGTATCGCCTACGCGGGCCTGCTCGGACCGGAACCGGACGGCGGCAGCCTGCGCAATACACTTTTGATCAACGCCGGATTGGATGTGCTTTACGTGCTTGGCGGCACTTACATGCTCTCGAGACCAGAGGATACTTGGCGTGGCGGCGGGCTGGCGATCATCATTCAAGGGGCATTCTTGCTGGCGTTTGATCTTCTGCACGCCTACCTCGTGCCCGTTTAACCCCAAGCTCGAGCGTCTCTTTGAATAGTGCCTCCTGACTCGTGAAAACCGTCCAATAACCCCGTATCCTGAGGTCACATGAGCAAGCCTTCAAATTCATCTCAGCAGGCGCACAGAAGCCTTCGGCAAACTGGAGGTGTGAGCCTACCCACATCGCACTGGCGTACCCTTGCGCTCAGCCTGACACTTGTTTTCAGTGCCGTCTCGAGTGCCGCCACACCCAGCCCAGCCGAAACGCTGTTTGATCGGGCTTTGAATGTGCTGCAAGACAATTATTTTGGTTACGCACCCCTGAATACCGAACGTTTGCGCCAATCGTTCCAACCCAAACTCGAGGTGGCCTGCAAAGCCTTCGAGTCCTGCCCTTACGCCGCCGTCAGCGGTGTGGTCAGTGAAATGATCGCCAGCCTGAGCGACCCGCACACGTACCGCCTGACGCCCGACCAGACCGGAGCGGTCGAGGCCGATTTTGCGGGCACGCGATCCCTGACACCACAATTTGGGCTGACCGTCGCCGATGTGCCAGATGCCGCCGCCCTGGTGGTCAAGCGCGTGCTCGAGGCTGGACCCGCCGCCATTGCCGGGTTCAAACGTGGCGATGTGATCCTGAGCATCAACGATCAACCACTCGAACTGTTCGACTCGAGTGATGCAGCCATTGCGGACCTGAAATCGCTCGAACGCAACGATGCAAAAACCAGTTTTAAAGTCATGCGTGGCCCAGAACAATTGACCTTGGTGATTCAACCGTTGCGGCTCGAGCCTTGGTTGCCACAACTCGAGGTTCTGCCCAATCAGGTTGGCATGATCACCTTTTTCCAATTCAAAGCGGGCGGTCACGTCGCCAACCGCGTGCATGAACTGGTGCGACGCGCTCAAGAATTGAAATTGCAGGCCTTGATCCTCGATGTCCGCGATTCTGCCGGAGGTTTGGTTTCCGAATGCCTCGGCAGCGTCGGAGCCTTCCTCGAGCCGGTCACGCAGGTCCATGAATTCAGGTTCGGACGGGTGCAGTTTGAATACGCCAAAGGCAAATTTGCCCAAGTTAACAGCGATGGTTCACGATCCGACCCGCAAGTGATCGTCAGCAACCCGAGCCGTTGGACCGGCCCCATCGTGATCCTGACCAACGCCCGAGCCAAGAGTGCCCCGGAATACCTGGCTTATCTCTTACAGCACCACGCTCGAGCCCGCGTGATTGGCGAACCGACTTTGGGCGCACTAAACACCTCGAACAGTTTTTTCGCACTGCCCGACAAATCCAGCATGGCCGTTTCGATGGGTCGAGCACTCGAGGCCGATGGCACGCCGTACCCGAGTCGTGTCACCCCAGACCAAATCGTGCCCGATACCGCCGAAACACTCGCCAGTGGTCGAGACTTGCCGCTCGAGCGAGCCCTGAAAGTTCTGGCAACCGAATGACATAAGTCCGAACCACGTGAATGAACGTCCTGACATACCAACCCGTACCTGACTTGAACGCCAGTCACCAATCTCGAGGATCAGACCCACAACAGCCTGCAATAACGCCTGAAAAAACGGTCATCAAACGAACTGTTTCCCCTGCAAGCTCGAGTTATCCTGCCAGTAGATTCCGTCCCGTCAATCCAATCCACAGATCCCAAACGTAAATCATCTTGGAGGCTTCATGAAAAAAACCATTCTCGCCAGCCTTATCATCGCCGCCTCGAGCCTCAGTCCAGCGCTCGCCAGCCCAGCGCAAGACTTGTTTGACCAGGCGACCTTCTACCTCGGTTTTTATTACTCCGGTCCAGGCACCGTGCCCAATTTTCGTGAATTGCGCAAGCAATATCAACCGGAACTCGACAAACGTTGCGGCACTGATAAAGCCTGCGGTTACGACAAGGGGCTCGAGGTCATCAACGCGATCATTGCCAGCCTGAACGACCCGTTCACCGAGGTGATCAACAGTGATTTTGAGCGGCTCGGCGGTGGCTTGGGACCAAACACGCCCCGTTTGGGCCTGATCACCCGAACGCACGCCAACGCCCTGCTGGTCGTGCAGGCACTCGAGGGTGAGGCCGGATGGGAGGCGGGCATCGAACGTGGCGACCTGATTAAAACCGTCAACGGCAAGCCTGCAACGCTCGAGGCGCTGGTCAGTGCCGAAGCCGAAAACAAGCCGATTACCCTGGGGCTTGAACGCAAAGGCCAACCGCTCAATCTGCCCGCGATCAAACCTGGCCTGGCCGATGAGGGTCAAAAACCGACCACCCTGAAGGGCTCGCCCAAAAACGCAATGGTGATTCGCATTTCCGATTTTTACTGGGACGGTGAAGTCGCCAAAAAAGTTCATGCACTCGTGCGCAAAGCCAGCGTGGACGGAACCAAAAACATTATTCTTGACTTACGCGACAGCGACAGCGGCTTTGACAGCGAAGCCATTTGGACCGCTCGAGCCTTCACCGATCAGATCAGCCTGAAATACAAAAGCCGTTTCAAAGATGGCATGCGCAGCTTCAGCGTTGAAGGCAGCCGCATCGTTGGAAAACGCGAGGGCG
>JAYURE010000141.1:0-2171 GCA_043756345.1 Deinococcales bacterium
AGAGATTGCACACCGCACGTTGGGATCACAGCATTGACCTGAGCGGCAAACGTGTTGGCATCATTGGCACCGGTGCGAGTGCGGTTCAGATCGTTCCAGAGATCGTCTCGAGCGTTTCGCACTTAACGGTATTCCAACGTTCTGCCGCCTGGATTGGTGATCGCATGAACCGCGAGATTCCAGTTGCGAAAAAGGATCAGTATCAACGCCTGCCGTGGCTGCAAGCCCTCGAGCGCAACGTTCTGTACTGGGTCATGGAGTTGCGCGGCAACCTGTTCACCGGCAACAAAACGATCCACAACTTCGTGAAATCAACCAGCCTGAAAAAACTCGAGCGTGAAGTACCCGATCCAGAATTGCGGCGTAAACTGACCCCAAATTACGAGTTCGGTTGCAAGCGAATTTTGAGTTCTGACGATTATCTGCCATGCTTCAGCCGCGAGAACGTCACGCTCGAGACGGACGCGATTCTCGAGGTGACAGCGAATGGGATTCGCACTGCGAACGCCCAATCTGGACCAACACTGCACGAGTTCGATGTGCTGATTTGCGCCACAGGATTTGAAGTTGCCAGCATCAGTGGTGAGATGCAAATCATTGGATTGAACGGACGTGAACTCCTCTCCGAATGGCGCGAGCGCGGCACGATGGAGGCATACAAAGGCTCGAGCGTGGCGGGATTTCCAAACCTGAATTTCATGCTCGGTCCGAACACGGGGTTGGGGCATTCTTCGATGATTTCGATCATGGAGGCGCAAGCGAATTACATCATGGGTTACACGGCATTGCTCGAGCAAAACGCGAACGCCTACCTGAACCTCAAAGCCGAAATTCAACGCGAACACAACGCGCAACTGCAAACACAATTTGTCGGCACGGTCTGGGCCTCGGGTTGCAAAAGTTGGTACATCAACTCGAGTGGCAAGAACACGACGCTCTATCCGCGATTGGTGCAAGCGTTTCGCAATCGCACCAGGGGCGTGAATCCGCTCGAGTACGAACTGGTCAAGCTGTCGTGATCATGCCTGGAAATCCGGCTGAAAATGCTCGAGAACACTCGCTCGAGATTGTTGTGGCCGCGAACGAGATTGACGCGCTCGGACATGTCAACAATGCCGTCTACGTTCAATACCTCGAGATGGTTGCCACCGAGCACGCCGAACGGCTCGGCATGGGACTCGAGGTGCTGCGATCACTCGAGGCGATTCCTGTGATTCGAGAGCACCATTTGAAATACTTGCGGCCCGCAAAACTTGGTGATGTCTTGACGGTCCACACTCGAGTTGAAGGCATGCAGGGTGTGCGGGCCACACGGCGCAACATGATCAGCCTCGGCGAAACGGTGCTGCTCGAATCGTTCGCCACCTGGGTCTGGTTGCATCCCGTGACCTTACGACCTCGAGCCATTCCCGAAGTGATCTGGAGGGCGTTCGGATTCTGAACTCGAGGTGTCAATCAGGCTTCGTTGCTTGCTGTGGCCTCATGGCGAAAAGCGATCAGGGCATACACGCCAGCCAGGGCGCACAATGCCGCACTGAAAACGAACACGCCACGCACGCCAATATTCGCAGCAAGCACACCAGCAAAGGCCATCGACAGTAAACTCGAGGATTGAATTATCACGTTCAAACTCGCTCCGACCCGACCGAGAATCTCGTTGGGAACTCTGGCCTGAATGAACGCGCTGATGCTGATGTTCAATGGAGTGCTGAAGAAGGTCAGGGCGAAACTGACCGCAATCATGCCCCAAACATTGACCACCAACGCCATCGGAAAGGTCGCCAGCGCCAGGACCAGCAAGCCACCGCCAATCAAAATATTGAATTTCAATCTCGAGGCCAGCAGTGCGCTCAAGGCTCCGGCGGAGATCAGACCAACCGTGCTGGCCAACTCGAGCGCTCCGAACCAAGTCAGTGGAATGTGCAAGTCTCGGGTCATGAACGGCACCATCAGCACCTCGAATGCACCGAAACCGAAAACTGCGATCATCGCTGAGACCATGATTGCCAGCAGGATCGGTGTCCGAGCAATCAAACGCAGACCTTCAAGGATACTCTTCAGGACCGCTCGAGGATTGGTGGGCGAACCTTCAATTTGCACTGCACCAGATGTGCGCAGCAACGCGACCAAGACCACCGAAATCGCAAAGGTCAGTGCATCGAGGCCAAAGA
>JAYURE010000142.1:0-5911 GCA_043756345.1 Deinococcales bacterium
CACTTGACGTACATGTCGTGAACTACTTCCCACTATTTTCTAGCATACTCGAGCCGGGTTTTGGCCAGTTCGAGATCACCGGCATCAATGGCTTCCTCAACCGCTGTGAGGGTCGAAATGCCCAAGGTTTCGGGGGCATCCTGACGAAGAAATCGGCCCAGCAATTCGGATGGCTCAAGCTTCATTGGGGCTCCTTTTTGGGCGTGCTGGCATAGCCGCTCCAGCCGCCCGTGACGCTGATGGTCTCGGCGGTGATGAATTGTGCATCATCGCTGGCAAGGTAGGCGACGGCTCCGGCTACATCTTCCGGGGTACACCAGCGTCCGAGTGGAATCCCTTTGAGCACGGCCTGCTCAAACTCCTCCCACGGTTGACCGATCAAATCGGCTTTGGCCCGAAACCATTTTTCCATGCCGGTGCCCGGTCCAACATGGCCCGGTGCGACCGCATTGACGGTCACGCGGTACGGGGCGAGTTCGAGTGCCAGACATTGCGTGAAGGCCAGGATCGCGCTTTTTGAGGCGACGTAGGCGCTTGAGTACGGATTGCCGGTGATTTTGGTGATGATGTTGATGATCCGACCAGCTTCTTGGCGCATTAGGTGCGGGGCAAAGGCCCGGCAGACAAAAAAGCAGCCTCGGGCGTTGGTGCTTTGAATGCTGTCCCAATCTTCATCCGTCAGGTGAATGGCAAGTTTTTGAATGTGAATACCGGCGTTGTTGACCACGATGTCTACCCGCCCAAACTTCTCGAGCACCGTGGCTGCCAGGGCATTGACCGAGGCGCTCGAGGTCACATCGGTTTGCACGGCCAAACCGTTCAGGGCCTGGGCTGTGGATTGTGCCTGCTCGAAGTTCAGGTCGGCGATCACGGGGGTTGCACCCTCGCTGGCGAGCCGAGTGGCAATCGCCTTGCCAATGCCCGTTGCGCCGCCGGTGATGACCGCCACTTGGCCTTCCAATCTTCTTTGGCTCATGTGAACCTCCGCACCAGGTCACGCAGTTTGATGGTTTCGCTGAGCACGTCCTCGTAGAGCGTGCCCATGTAGTCTTGATGCACGTACTCGAGCGCCAGATACCCGGCGTAGCCACACTCGCGCAAGGTGCCGAGCAGCGCCGGGAAGTGAATCGTGCCCTGCTCGAGCTTGGCCTGCAAGACACCCATTCGTGCTTGGCGCAGGTGAATGTGCGCGGCGTGCGGTGCGAGCACATCGATCTCGTCCTGACGGTAGCCCAGGCAAGTGAAGTGTGCGTAATCGAGCACGAGCCTCAAATCTGGCAGACGCGAGAGCAACTCGAGCGTCAGGCTCGGGGACTCGAGGTACGAATGCACGTGTGGTTCAACCGCGAGCGTCACGCCCGCATCCTGGGCGATGGGCAACAATGCCTGCAAGGATTTCGCCGATTGCTCGAATGCCTGTCTGCGCGTCTGACCGGGATTGATCACACCGGGCAGCAACATCACCGATGGGATCTTGGCAAGCTGACAGAAACGCACGACCGTTTTGAAATCCTCCAGGTTCGCCTTCAAGCTCGAGCCTCGCGCCAGGTTGCGGTCCTCAAGACCAGCGCCGAACAGGTAATACAAATTGCTGGCCTGGACACCAAGCCTGGAGATCGTCCCGGCGAGCGCTTTGGGTTGCTCGAGCAACTTCGTCCGGTTCAGGCCGGAGGCATAAAAAAAGCCCAGATCGATGGCGTTGATCCCGAGCGCCTGAACGATGCCCGCCACCTCCGCGAGCGTGCAAGCTGGGAAGGACCATGAGGTCACGCAGAGCTTCAAGTTCTCACCTCGATCTTGCCGCTGCGGGCGCTTTTGTAGGCCAACTCGAGCACCTCGACCGCCCGCATGGCCACCTCACCCGGCGCGTCATTCTCAACCGTTTTGCCGAGGCAGATCTCGACGAAGCGCTCGAGCGGCTGGTGGGTTTCGTAGGCCCCATCGCCAGCTTGCAGGGGCACGATGGTGTTGCGGTGGTCGTTGCGGCGCACCTCGAGCCGTTCGCGTTCGATGTCGAGCAGCATCACGCCTTCGCTGCCAAAAATGCGAATGTCAATCTGATACTGCTTGAGGTCAATGCCCTGGCCACTCGATTTGGGCAGTGTCGCCGCCCCCGAAATCACGCCGGTCGCACCATTGCTCAGGCGCAGGTTGATCGCGTCGTAGTAGTCCGCCCCCGTGCCTGAAAGCCCCATCCAGGCAAAGACTTCCTTGGGTTCAAGCTGAATGATCCCAAACAACAGGCCGAGCGCGTGGCAGAGTTGGCCCCAGCCGTAACCGCCCGCCTGTTCAGGGTCCGCCCAGGTCGAAGCGGGCGGGCGAAAAGTTGCCCCTGCCGTCTCGAGCATCGGTTCGCCCGCAAACAGATCAGAGAGGGCCGAGGCCATCTGACAGACAAAATGGCGAGGCTCACCGATCTCGGGGGCCAAACGACGCGCCTCGCGGGCAAAGGGGCGGAAGCTCCAACCTTGCGGGATCATGATCTGCTTGTTTTGCACACGGGCCAGTTCGACGAGGGCTCGGGCCTCGTGCCCCCTGGTCGCAACGGGTTTCTCGACCAGCACGTGAAAGCCGCGTTCGAGGGCGGCCCTGGCGTGCTCGAAGTGCAGCACGTGCGGTGAGCTGATGACCACACCGTCAAGCTCGAGTTCAAGCAGTTGACGGTAATCTTCAGTCGCGTACTCGAAGCCAAATTGCCGCTTGACCAGTTCGAGTTCAGATGCCCCAAGCCGACAAACGGCGACCAGTTCGACATCATCTCGAGCGGCATAGAACGGGATCTGGGCCGAGGTGGCCCACCAGCCCGCGCCAATGAAACCAATTCGGGCGCGATTACCGATCATCTGCCCCCCTTCTTTGTGGTGCTTGCCTTTTTGGGAGGCGCTGTTTTTGCCGTCTTCTCCTTGGCCTGGGCCTTGACAAACTTGGCATGCGCCGCCCGAACCCGTTCGAGGTGCGCCCGCATCGCCCCGGCAGCCGCATCGGCATCACGGGCCCGCAGTGCCTCGAGCACCTTGAGGTGTTCAGCGTGCGAGATGCGTGGAATGCTCCAGGATTGAACGGTGGCTTTGCGGTTGCGGTTGATCAAGGTGCGAACGCTTTGCACCACGCGCTCGAGAAAAATGTTCCCGGTACTCTGGGCGATCAACATGTGAAACTGTGTGTCCATTTCAAACCAGGCCAACAGTGCATTGAGCACGGGTTCGGTCTGGTTGAGGCAATCCTCGAGTTGCGCGATCACTTCATCGGTGATCTTGCCAGCCGCCAGCCGGGCGACCTCACTTTCGAGCATGATCTGCGCCTCAAAGAGTGTCTCGAGCCGTTGATTGTCGAGGTTGAAATAAAAATCCAGTGGGGCCAGCAGGTCCTGAGAACTCAAGGACGAAACAAACACGCCACCACCCTGACGGATGTTCAACGCCCCCATTAAGGAGAGCGCCCGCAGCGCCTCGCGCAGACTCGGACGGCTGACGCCGAGGTTCGCAGCCAGTTCGCGTTCGGCTGGAAGCTGTTGCTCGGCGACCAAAACACCAGCTTGAATCAGACCAAGAATCCGTTGCACTACCTGTTCGGCATTGGTCTGCCGAGCGATGGGTGATCCGAGATCAGAGATGTTTGATTTCATCGGTTTAACGTTCCTCCATTTGAGTGTGTTAGCAGCAGCGTGCTCACGATCAGTTCATGTCCGGCAGGGCTTGGATGCAAACCATCCTCGAGATACAGGTCTGGGTTTGGTGTGTCACCAAAAATCGAGTACAGGTCAACAAAGCCCAGACCGCGTTTTTGGGCAATGTCTTTGAGTGCCGCCCCAAAAGCCCGAATATCGGCGTTGTCCCAGGTCATGTGCATGGCCTGGTAGGCGAGGCTCGAGTTCACCACGCTTTCAATCACTGGCGTGGGTGAAAGCAAGACAATTTTGGCCTTGGTGTGGCGCTGGAATCCCCGGGCCATGGCATCCAGGTTTTCACGGTATTCAGCCTGCGAGACCAGTGAAGGCTCGCCTGGAGAGCCGAAGTGCTTGCTGTCGTTGGCTCCAAATTTGATCGTCACCAGATCGGGCCTCTGGATCAGGAGTTGGGTGAAGGTCAGTTCTTTGCCGTGCGTGGACGTATAGCCGGACTGTCCAACATTCAGAAAACGACGCTGGCGTTCGGGTTGATGCAACTCGAGCATCGCCTTCAAGATGGAGGCGTAACCCCAACGGTAGGTGGTGATCGAATCACCAATCGTCATCACGGTCCCAGTGTCCGCCAGGTCAAGATTTTCGAGCGCACGGACCAGATCAGGATTCTCGAGCAGTCGTTTGGCGATGTTGTGAACACCCACATTCACCTCAGCGACATGGGCCTCAAATGCGTCCTTGCTCATGCCGAGGATGGCAGCTCCAGCATTGCTGCCAACCTCAAGTCCTATCGCCGCCGGAACCTGATGCAGGTTGAAATCAATCATGAATGCTTTTTCGAACTGCTCGCTCATCGCACTCCTCTAAAACTCAGTCACCCAGCACTCGGGTCCGCAATTGATCAAGACCAACCGCCAGCAAAAGCACGATGCCTTGCGTCACCGATTGCCAGAACGATGACACATTCATCAGCACCAGACCGTTGTTCAACGTGCCCAAAATCAAGACTGCCAGCAGGGTTCCCCAGACGCTACCGCGTCCACCGGCCAGACTTGTACCGCCAAGGATGACGCTGGCGATCACGGTCAGCAAATTGCTCGAGGCTGCCGTTGGCGCACTCGCGCCCAACATGGCCACCAAGATCAGGCCAGCCAAGGCTCCAGACACCCCAGAAAGGATGAACAGACGTGTCAAAACGCCATTCACAGGCACACCCGCAAGGCGGCTGGCATCCGGGTTGCCACCCGTTGCATACACAAATCTCCCAAAGCGGGTGGTTGAAAGTAACCAATACAGTGCAATGAAGGTGATGACCATCAAAATCACAGGCATTGGTAAACCCAAGACGCGCCCGGAGCCAAGAAAGCCGAAGCCAACATCGGAAACCGGGCGGGTCAGGCCACCGGTCATGACCAGGGCCAAACCCTCAACGATGTTCAACATGCCCAGGGTTGCAATCAATGGATTGATTCGAATGCGTGTGACCGAGATTGAATTGAGGTAACCAATCAGGGCACCAAGCAGCAGTGAGATCCCAGCGGCCAACCAGATGTTCAAACCCATTTTGACCAGCAGCGTCAACATCACCCCGCTGATGCCCGCCACCGAGGCGACGGACATGTCCAAGCCACCGGCAATGATCAACAGTGTCTGGGTGCCAGCCATCAAGCCAATGTAGGCCATGTTTGTGCTGATTGATAAAAAGTTTTGTGTCGAGAAAAAGAATGGCGAAAGGATCGAGAACATGATCAGCATCAAGATGTAAAAAGCGAACAGGACCCCAACGCCAGTTGGGTTGCGAAGGGCATTGACCCAGCTTGCTCGAGGCTGCGTTTGAGATGTCCCATCACTGGCTGAGGGTGTTTTCGGCTGCCGCATGCATCAACTCCTTTGTCGAGACGCCACGCTCAAAACGTGCCGCAACCCGACCCCGATCCAGCACCACAATACGATCAGACAGGTTGGCCACTTCTTCGACATCCGAGGAGATCATCAGAATAGCCAGTCCGCTGTTGGAGAGGTCTCGAAGCGCCGCGTAAATTTCCTTGCGTGCCCCAACATCGACACCCCTGGTTGGTTCTTCCATGATCAGCAGTTTCACGCCGTCGGCCAACCAGCGGGCCAACACGACCTTTTGCTGATTGCCACCGGACAGGTGGCGCAATTTTTGGCTCGAGCTTCGGGTGCGAATCGAAAGCTGATCGATCCAGCGATGGGCATACTTTTCTTCATCCGGCACCGAGATGCCCAAGCCTCGTTGGAAACGCTTGAGGAACGGCAGCGTGATGT
>JAYURE010000143.1:0-2169 GCA_043756345.1 Deinococcales bacterium
CTAAAACCAAGGCTCGAGCATTTGATGAATTCGGTTTGGTCACCCGGTACGAAGGCGGCTGGGAACGAATTGCGGTTTCTCGAGGGCCGTAAGTGAATGGTTTTCCTTCACCACCATTTCAAAACTTCATCCGGGAATGCCAACGGTGCAACTTCCGTACCTTGTTGCACGACCACGCTTGCGTCATACGTCCAACCGCTCGAGACGAGGTGCGGGTTGCGGTACACCTCGAGCGTGTTGTTGTTCAGGTTGTGAATCCAGACTTCGGGAATTAGGTGTTGCGCATACATTGGCAGTTTGTCGTCACGGTCTGTTTGGTAGGTGCTTTTGCTGATCTCGATCACCAGCAGCACGTCCTCTGGGTTGGCGACGCCTCGGGATTCGGGTTTGCAGAGCATGAAGTCGGGTTCGGGTTCACCGAAGGCCGCCTCGAGCCGCACTGGGGTTTGTGATGTGACCCTGGCTCGAGCGCCGAAGATCACGGCGAGCGGTGTGAGCATGGTTGCGATGGCGTCTACGTGCTCGTCTCCCATTGGTGGCATGAGGACAATCACTCCTTTGAGCAGTTCAGTGCGTTCCGGTAACAACCCGGCGGTGCCAAGCAACTCGTATTGCTCGACGGTCAGGGGCTGCGCAATCGGCTGTGTGGTGTTGTGCCCAAGGATTTGGGTCATGCAAAAAGTGTACCTTGCTTCGGTTAGAACCGAAACCTCGAGCATCAATTCTTCGTCCCCTCGAGTGTGTACAACCTGGCCACCTCTCCAGCCAGCAATGGTCTCGAGTAAATACTGATTTCATCGATCATTCCGTTGAGCGGATACCAGCCCGCCGCGCCAAGAATGCCGAGGTACAGGGTTCCCTGATCACCTTTGGGGTTCAGGTCAAATTGGGTGGCTGGTATTTGCGCCCGTTGCTCGCCATCCAAGTACAACGCCACCAGGTTCTGTTTTGGGTTCACGTTCAGGCTGATCATGTGCCACGATCCGGGTCGGATGCCGTCTCGAGGTGATTCCGCCCCGAGGACTCGGTTGCGTTTGGCATCGCAGCAGCGTCCATTTCCGGCGTAGATGTACCATTGACCGTTACGGTTGGATCGCTCGAGCCGGACGTTCAGGCCGTTGCGGTCGTCTGGTTTCCCGAACAGGGCTTGAGCGCCGTACTCGCTGGTTTGCCGGTCGCCGTCCATGGATTGATCGCTGATGAGTTGGAACCAGAGGTTGATGGCGAAGCCTTGTTTGCTGTCGGTACGGATTGGTGTTTCGAGGTGGTTGCTGTTTTCCACCCCAGCAAAAACCCAGGCTTGCCCGACCTTGCCAGGGGCGCAGTTTGTGGACTTGTCGGCTTGCAGGGTGAACGCTCGGTTTTGCTGCTCGAGCAGCTTGCAGTCATCGAAGGTCCAGTGGGCTTGCAGTCCGTCCGGTAACGAATTGTGTTCCGGGCCAGCCAGGGCCGTCAGGCCAATCAGCGCGAGGAGGGCCTGCAATGTGTTGCGGGTGCCGTGCTTCATGACTCTATCGTAGTGTTCTTGGCCGGTTGCGCCTGTCGGAATCCGACTCGAGGTTTTCTTTCCACTTTGCACTTTGCACTTTCCACTTTGCACCCGTCCTTCAAACCCCAGTTTGTGGGCAATGCTCAAGCAATTCGCAAGTTTCACATTTGGGTTTGCGGGCATCGCAGACACGCCGTCCGTGCAGGATCAGGGCGTGATGCAAGAAAATCCAGTCGTCGATTGGGAACAGTTTCTCGAGGTCCGCTTCAACTTTGTCTGGGTTGTCGTGCTTTGAGAGTCCGAGCCGTCTTGCCAGCCGTCCAACGTGCGTATCGACTGCAATGCCGGGCCGCCCGTAGGCGTTGGAAAGCACGACGTTTGCGGTTTTGCGGCCCACGCCGGGCAGGGTTTGAATCGCCTCAAAATCGTTTGGAACCTCGTTGCCGAACTTTTCAACCAAAGCTCGAGCGGTGGCGACAATGTTTTTGGCTTTGTTGCGGTACAGGCCAATCGTGCGAATGAACGGTTCGACCTCTTCGGGGGTGGCTCTGGCCATTTTCTGGGGCGTCGGGTACTTCTTGAAGAGTTTCGGCGTGGCCGCATTGACACTGACATCGGTCGCTTGCGCAGACAAGATCGTGGCGATCAGCAATTCAAATGGCGTGCCGAATTCAAGTTCG
>JAYURE010000144.1:0-5892 GCA_043756345.1 Deinococcales bacterium
ATGTCACCGAGCAGCACGCCTCCATTGTCTGCCGGACTGTTCGGCTCGACGCTGACCACCAACAAGCCCACCGCCTGATCGCGTCCGGCTCGAGCACCCTCTGGGAGTTTCACCGGTTGGCTGCCCAAACCCAAGTACGCCCGTTTCGGCGATACACCACTCGCCAGCATTCCGGCCACACGCCACGCAATCTCGCTCGGAATGGCGAGGGCGTTCCCTCGGGCCAATCCCGCGTTTGTCACACCGATCACCGCACCGGAAGCATCGATCATCGCACCGCCCGAAAATCCTGGATACGGCGTGGCATCGCTGCGAATCACACGCTCGAGGTTCATGCCGCGCCCCATGCGTACCGGGCCGGTCACGCTCGAGACGATGCCGTGCGAGGCCATCAGTTCTTCGGGCCGGGCCACCAGCATCACGAAACTTCCGATTCGTGCCGGTTCGTTCGAGATCACAGCGGGCTCGAGTTTCAAATCCACGATTTTGAGCAAGGCCAAATCCGTGCTCGGATCGCGCCCTACCAGTTTCGCCTCGAGCGTCCGACCATCGTGCGTGCGCACCCTCAAGCCATCATCACCCTCGAGCACGTGCGCAATCGTCAAGACATGATCCACACTCGAGACGAGCCCGCTGATGCCGCGCCGACCGCGAGGCATGACGCTGACCACGCTTTGTTCGGCTCGAGCGACCGCATCGGCCAGACTATTCGAGAAGCTGTTTAAATCGTTTTCCATTGTTGTTCCTCCTGCCCATACGCTAGTCTCAGCCTCGAGTTCTCGCGCCCGCCGAACGGGTGGGGCGTGATCCCGGCTGAACAGATGGGATCGCTGAATCTTGGTCTCGCCCGAATTTGCCAATCAACCGGGCCTACGCTAATCTGAAAGTCCAGCTTTTGAACCCATCATGTCTCGAGACACCAGGAGGACCAGATGACCCTGCAAGCCGAACGCCCATCAACCGTCCCAGCCACCGTTCAAGCAACCGTCCAAGCCCCAGCCAGCGACGCGAAATCCCAGGAATTGCTCGCATTGCGGGCCAGCCAAGTCCCACGTGGCGTCAGCGCCTTAACGCCCCTGTACGCCGTCAAAGCTGAAGGTGCGAGCCTCTGGGACGTTTCTGGGCGACGTTACATCGATTTCGCGGGCGGCATCGGCGTTTTAAACACCGGGTACTCGCATCCGAAAATCGTGGCGGCAGTCAAAGCGCAACTCGAGAATTTCACGCACACCTGTTTTCAAGTGGTTGGCTACGAAAGCTATCTGCGTCTGGCTGAGAAGTTGAATCAGATCGTGCCGGTCAAAGCGGGCCACACGAATAAAACCGTCTTCGTTTCCACCGGCGCGGAAGCCACTGAAAACGCCATCAAAATTGCCAGGGCCTACACGAACCGTCCTGGCATCATCAGTTTCGACTCGAGCTTTCACGGACGCACACTGATGGGCATGAGTTTGACCGGCAAGCAAAAACCGTACAAGCAAAACTTTGGGCCGTTCGCGCCAGAGGTCTACAAGACTCCGTTCCCAATTCCGTACAGCGGCATCACAACCAAGGACGCACTCGCAGGTCTCGAGAATTTGTTCAACACGCAGGTCTCACCGGATCAAGTTGCAGCCATCATCATCGAACCGGTTCAGGGCGAGGGTGGTTTCAATCCGGCCTCGCCAGCCTTCATGCGCAGCCTGCGGCACATCTGCGACAAGCACGGGATTTTGTTCATCAACGACGAGATTCAAAGCGGCTACGGACGCACCGGCAAAATGTGGGCCATCGAATACAGCGGTGTGACGCCAGACCTGACCTGCATCGCCAAGAGCCTCGCCGGAGGCTTGCCGCTCGCCGCCGTGACCGGACGCGCCGACATCATGGACGCGCCACATCCGGGCGGACTCGGTGGCACTTACGCGGGCAACCCACTCGCCTGCGCCGCCGGTCTCGCCGTGCTCGAGGTGTTTGAAGAGGACAAGATTCTTGAGCAGGGCGAACGATTGGGCGTGCGTCTCGAGCAGGAATTGAACGCGCTGATGAACGATTTTGTTGGCATCGGCGAGGTGCGCGGCCTCGGTGCGATGATGGCGATTGAAATCGTCAAGGACCGTCAAACCAAACGGCCCGATGCGGAGGCTGCGACCCGAGTGGCGAACGCGGCACTCGAGCGTGGCTTGATCATCATCAAGGCGGGCATGCACGGCAATGTGGTGCGGATTCTCGTGCCATTGAATGCGAACGCCGAAGAACTCGAGACGGGATTTGCAGCCTTGCGTGGCGCGTTCGAGGCGGCATACAAGAAGTAGTCAACCGTGGAAATCAAGAAAGTGGCGGCTAGGCCGCCACTTTCTTTTTGGTCAATCGAAACTCAGCACCAGCTTGCGACCAAGGGCTCGAGCCACGCGTTCAAGTTGACGCAGGCTCGGTGTGTGCAACGGATCTTCAAGGCGTTTGACCGCTGCGAATCCAGTTTCGAGATCGCGGGCCAACTCAGAAATGGTTTTGTCACCCCGATGCACGCGCAGTAACAATGCACTCTGAGCGGCAACACTGGGCGCAATACCATGCTGACCGCGTTTGATTTTCGATGGCAACGCAATCTCTTGTCCAAGCTGCATCTTGATCTCGAGAATGCCGGTCAGAACATCTTCGGCATTCACCAGCGCTTCTTCGAGTGTGTCGCCTTCGGTGAAGGCTTCTGGAAGGTCAATAAATTGGATCAGGAAGCCGTCATCTTCTTCTGTGATTTCGCAAGGATAAATCAGGTTCATCGTAGTTTGACTCCAATGATGCGTTCAATCGATTTGAGTGTACCGATGCGCAAATCTTTACCTGCATGAATTTGGATTGAGCAGATCATGCCGTCTTTCTCGAGGATCAAATGCCTACCGTGCCGTGCTTCGATCCATCCGTTCTGTTTGAGAATAGCGATGACTTCGCGGGACTTCACACTTTTAGAATAGCACAAAAAAGTTATAAGAATTCTGATATAACTTGATTGAGCACCCAAATCCCATTCGCGGTGGCTCGCACAACATCACCATCAAACTCGAGTAAGCCTCGAGATTGTAGAGAATCGAATTGGGTTTTGAAATGCGTGAACGCATCCAAGCCCGCTCGGGTTGAAAGGTCGCGCAGGTTCACGCCGCGTTTCATGCGCAAACCAGAGAACAAGCCGTCGGTGATGAATCCTTCGCGGGTCACGTCTTCGATTTCACCACGAGAACCCTCGAGCCAGGTTTGAAAATGCGGATTCGTGCGTCGTCTCGAGACGATGTTTTCGGTTGCCTCGCCGACAATTGGGTAATGTCCCGCCGCGCCCGGACCCAACCCGTACCAGAATCGGTTCTGCCAGTACGCGATGTTGTGCCGCGATTCAAAACCAGGTTTGGCATGGTTGGAAACCTCGTAACGTTGCAGGCCGTACTCGAGCAGAATGTTCTCGGCCAACTCGAGCGAACGTTCCTCGTCCTCCTCGCGCACACTCACGCCTTGACGGGCGAACGGTGTGCCTTCCTCGATGGTCAACGTGTAACAACTCATGTGCTCGAGGCCCAAACTGGCGAGCGCTCGCAAATCGCGTTCGACATCCTGATCTGGAACCGCCGTGATCGCATCGGCGGAAACACGAAATCCAGTCTCGAGTAAAATCTCGAGCGCGGCAAATGCCTGGCGTGAATCGTGCGTGCGACCCAAGAATTTCAGGACGTGATCCTGCGTGCTTTGCACTCCCAAACTGGCCCGAGAGAAACCAAGATCGCGCCAGAGTTGCGCCCGGGCTTTGGTCACGGTTCCAGGATTAACCTCGAGCGTGGCTTCCTGTGATGCCCAACCGAAATGCGTGCGAACGATTTCGACAAGTTTTGAAATTTCGGCATCGCGCAAAAACGATGGCGTACCACCGCCAAGATAAACCGTCTGCAATTCACTTCGACCATAGGTGCGCTCGAGTTCTGCCGCATCCCGCTCGAGTTCACGCAAAAATGCTTCGACTGAACCGGCACGGCGCTCGAGGATGTGGAAATCGCAATACGGGCAGATGCTCGGACAGAACGGAACGTGAACGTACAGGTGTGGGATCGGCGTCATGACTGCTCTCACGATACGCTGTCAGCATGGCTGAAAAACACTCGAGGATGACAGAAAAAGGCCGGTGCTACTGGTGGACTCAACGGCTCTGGGAACTCAGTCAGGATTTACCGATCATCAGCGTGGACATCAGCAGCATCAAAGAGTTTGAGCAAAACTGCTGGTTTTTCACGCTCGAGGATGCAACTTGCAAAGCCGTGGCCCGTCATGCGCAACGCATCTTTCAGGCCAATCTGTCATACCCAATCATTTTGTCAGCAGAAGGCTTCCTGATGGATGGCGGACATCGCCTGTCCAAAGCGTGGCTGAATGGAATGACCCAAATCAACGCGGTGCGTTTCGAGGTTGATCCAGAACCAGACTGGGTTGAAGCGCTCGAGGAGTAAATTCAATCTCCACTAGCTCCAACATCCACGCGCCTGCTCGAGCCGACCTGCATTTTTCCTTTCTGCAAATTCTCGAGCACCAGTTCGGCAACATCTTTAATCTGCACGCCGCTGTCATTCGCTTCCGGGCTCGAGGCGAGCATGGATTTGCAGAACGGGCATCCAACCGCCACGGTCTTCGCGGGTTCGCCATCGAGTCGCGCTTGAATTTCTTTGAAGCGATTGCTCGAGACCCGCATTTCGCCCTCTTCTTCTTCTTTCCAGAATTGAGCGCCGCCCGCACCGCAGCAAAAACTGTTCTCGCGTGAACGCTCGAGTTCCAGAATCTCCAGGCCCATGTTTTGAATCACGTCTCGAGGCGCGTCATACACGCCGTTGTGCCGCCCGAGATAGCACGGATCGTGATACGTGATCGCGCCGTCCAAATTCGGGATCGCATCGAGGCGTTTGTCGTTGATCAATTGCTCGAGGTATTGGGTGTGATGCACAACTTGGTAATCCCCACCGAGTTGCTTGTATTCGTTGCCGATGCTGTTCATGCAGTGCGGGCAGGTGGCGACAATCAGTTTCGGATTGACGCTGTTTAAGGTCTCAACGTTTTTACTCGCCATTTCGACGTACAAGTATTCGTTTCCGGCGCGTCGTGCCGTGTCGCCGGTGCAAGATTCTTTCTTGCCCAAGACAGCGTAATTAACGTTCGCTTCGTCCAGCAATTGCACGAAAGCTCGAGCCACTTTTTGCGCACTCGGGTCGTAACTGGCGGCGCAACCGACCCAGTACAAGACATCTGGATTCGGGTTCTGATCAATCGTTGGCACGCGCAGGCCGTCGGCCCATTCCATGCGTTTGTCGCTCGAGATGCCCCACGGGTTGCCTTGGCGTTCCATGCCGTTGAAGGCGCTTTGCAATTGCTTGGGAAACTCGCCTTGCATCATGACCTGTTCGCGGCGAATGTCGATGATGTCGAGCATTTGTTCGTCTTGGACCGGGCAGACTTCCATGCAGGCTCCGCAGGTGGTGCAGGCCCAAACGCTTTCTGGGTTGATGGCGAACTCGAGCAGTGGTCGCGGGCTGGCGTCTCCCGCCAGGAATGCCGGTTTGAGGTCGAACAGTCCGCCGATCAGTGTGTTCAATTCCATGCGTTTGTTGATCTCGAGCGCGGCGGGAGACAGCGCCTTGCCGGTGACGTGTGCCGGGCAGACATCTTGGCAGCGGTTGCATTGAATGCAGGCGTAAGCGTCCAACATTCGCGGCCAGGAGAGTTCCTCGAGTTTGCTGGCCCCGAATTGTACTGCCCCAGATGGATCAGCTTCAAAACTCATTGCGGGCAGCACGCCGGAACCCACAAACTTGTCATTCGCGTGACGCTCGAGTGCGTAATTGAGCATGGCGGTGACGATGTGAATGTGTTTGCTGCGGGCAAAGTATG
>JAYURE010000145.1:0-5870 GCA_043756345.1 Deinococcales bacterium
GAGATGCAACAGATGACACACGGCATGGCAAGCGGCATGGCAAACATCCATTCGATTCAGATGGGTCCAACGAAACCCACCAAACCACCCAGCACGCCAGAAAAACCGCCCGCAAAGACACCCGAAACAGGGAACACAGGCCAAAAAGGTTCTGGCGCTGGTGTACGCAAAGACGGTTCTGGCAACACCGTGCGTTCCACCCCCGAAAATAAGTAAGAAACTTCCTGGCTCGAGCCTGACGGTCATTGATTCTCAAGTCGAACCCAATGACCACAATGACCCGGACAAACCGGGTCATTTTTCTTTCCCCAACCGTTTCCCCAAGATTTCCCCGCACGCCCAGCATCATCCCCTCAGCACTCGAGCAACAAACAATCTCGAGGCCAGGGGGAACACACATGAAACAAATCAAGCACGTACAGATCAAGCACGTACAGATCAAGCACATCACACAAGCATTCGCCGCAGTTGTTTTCGCCACGATCTTCAGCGCCTGCTCGCAGGACGCACTGCCACAAACCACGGTCGGTCCGAACGACATCACTCGCAATCTGGGCGACACAACAAAAACCAAAACAATCAAGCTCGAGAATGGTCAGGAAATCCAGTTGCTGCCCAAATCCGATGGCAAGGTCCTGAAATCACTGGGCTTGGATTGCCGCCTCAACCCAGGCTCGAGCAAATGCAGTGACCTGAAAGCCAAACAAACCTTTCCGGTCAGCACCGATTTGCGGGCCATGCAAAGCCCAGTGCGCAACCAGGGCGGGCGCGGCACCTGCGTGGCCTTCGCGGTCAACGCTGGACTCGAGGCGGCCTACAAACGTCAGTACGCGCTGGATTTGGATTTGTCCGAACAGTACCTGCATCACGCCAGCAAACTCGAGCGGATCGACATGAGCAAAAGCTTGCCATCTGCCGAAAATGCGCTCAGCACCGACGGGGGAAGCTGGTCTTTGTTGCAGATGTACATGCTCAAACGCGGTTACGGCGTGCCGAGCGAAACGGCGCAACCCTACATCTCGAGCCCGTATTTTGAATACCCACAATACTGGCAGGGCAATCCATTCAACTTCAACGGTTCGCAATTCAATCAGAATGCCTTCACGCTCTCGAATCAACCGGTCACACTGAACTTCCCGAACAACGAAACAGTCACGGTCAACAACCTTTCCCAGACGGCACTCGAGGCGGCCAAGTACCGCGCCGTGAATTACGATTCGGCCAGCACGAACCAGATGCGTTCACTGACTTGGTTCAAGGCGGCGCTGGCGGCAGGCCGGGAGGTCATGGTCGGACTGACTTTGAAAGTGAATTTCGATGCCAATAACCGTTTGATCGATGCACAACCAAACGATGGCATCTGGCAACCTGGCACGCAAGAAGTTGGCGGACACGAGATGTTGCTGGTCGGCTACGACGACCGTGAACGCAGCCTGTTGTTCAAAAATTCTTGGGGCAAAAACAGCAAAGGCCAAGCCTTCCCAACCCTGGCCGATCAGGACAGCGATGGATTCGTGAAACTCAGTTACGACTGGATCACGCAAGGTCTGGTGATCGAGGCCAGCAGCATCACCGAAGTCGGCAGCCTGAACAACACCTGGGATGGTGACACCAACCCGCAACTGTTCCTGGGTCGTTGGAAAGTACAACTCGAGGACACCCTGGGCACGCTGGACATTTACAACTTACCGAAAAGCAAGAACTCCGGCTGGTACAGGCTGGGCACGTACTTCACAAACAACGCTGCGTACCGCGTGAACGGCACGGTCAACAACAACAAGCTCGAGTTCTCGTTGGACCGTGACAACCCCAATCAGGATGGGTACAGCATCAAAGGTCAACGTTTCGTGGCGCACCTTTTTACCAACAACCACAACGAGATGGCAGGCACCAGCTTCGATGAAGGCGATGCGCAACACCATCCATTCCGGGCATACAAAAACAACAGCGATTTCTACGGCGGTGTCCCCGCAAGCCAAACGCTCGAGGCAGGTTCGTACTTGGGACAGTGGTTCATGGACCGCAACGGTCAGCGCGGTTGGTTGCGCATCTCGAGCGTCAACGCCGCCTCTGGAGCCGTACTCGGATCGTTCACACCGTTGAATGGTGATGCGGTAAGCGTGACCGGTGTGATCGGACAGGATCGGCGTTGGATAGAATTGAACTTCGGTGGCACACAACGCCTGCTCGGTCTGATGCACAGCCACCTGCACGCCATCTCGGGAATGGGCTCGAGCGACGGTGCCAGCTTCGGATTCTGGGCGGTACGCAGCCAAGAAGCCTTCGGAAGCGTAATCCCAGGCGATGCCGCGACAGAACAAGCTCCAGTCACACCGCCCGTCTGCCAGGTGATCTCGAGCTTCCCGATGTGCGAGTAAGCACAAATTCAATCCGAAACGCCCTCTGATCTGGGGGCGTTTTTCGTTGGCTCGAACCTCAGGGAAACGGCAAAGTCAAAACTGGTGTGAAAGTAAGCCTGGATTGATCCTCGCTCCGAGGGCAACCACGAGGGTTGCCCCTACAAAAACCGGTTTTCGCGTAGGGGCGTTGCAACGCCCTCGCCAGGACAGCAAATGGAATACACACTGCTCGAGACAACGACTTTGCGGTAGCCCTGGCCCGAAACCGATTCGTACCCAGCACACTCCATGCCAAATGCCGAACCGCTACCAAATTCGCCTGCGAATTCTCAGGCCAAACTCGAGCATCATCCTGATCGAATTGTACGTCCAAAACCCAACGCAAACCGTTCTTGCTCGCAAGCACCTCGCTTCACTCGAGCCTGCGCACTTCACCCGGACGTTTGGCAATCCCGTCACGGCTGGCGGCTATTGCGGCGAAACACAACTCGAGTGATCGCAAATTGTCTCGGGCGTTGTTGAGCGGAGTGCGGTTCCCTTCGATGGCGCAGAGGAGTTCGCCCATCGCGCCTGCAAAACCATCATTGAACCATTGGCCCTCGAGTTTCGGAATGGCTTTTCCAGCATCGGTGCACAGCGTCACGGTTCGCTGCCCGAGGTCCGAGCCGATGCTCGAGATGCTGCCTTTGGAACCACCGATGTACGTCTGATCCATCGGTCCATGTTTGAGGTGCGCATCAAAAATCAGGCTCGCCTGACCGCCCTCAAATTCGACGATGCACTGCGCCAGCATCGGAATGCGCATGGTTTGACTGGCGGCAAAACTGCGCGATGCCTGCACGCGCTCGGCACGTCCGATCAGGCTCGAGACGAAATCGAACCAGTGAATCCCGAAATCGGACATGATCAAATCTTCGACGTTTTCAAACGCTGTGCCCGCCGTCCAAGTGTGATCCCAATGAATGCCAATGTGTGCCGAGATGACATCACCGATCAACCCGGCCCGCACCGCCTCGCGCATGTAGGCGAGGTGCGGAGCCCAACGTCCATTCTGATTGACGGCGAGTTTCAAACCTCGAGCATCGGCCAGATCGCAAAAGGATTCACCCTCGTCGATGTCGGTGACGAACGGTTTTTGTGACAGCACATGCTTGCCAGACTCGAGCGCCGCACGAATCAACGGCCCACACTGTTCCGGGTGCGGCGTGATGTCGAGCACTTCAAGATCATCTCGAGCCATCAGCAAATCAATATCCGTCGTGACACTCGCGTTCGGATAAAATTCATCACGGCGTTTTTCTGCTTTCTCGAGCGTGCGATCCGCGAGCGCAACAACCTCGAACCCAGCGGCCTTGTACGCCTCGAGATGCGTCCCGGAAATTCCACCGCACCCAATCAGACCAATCCGATGCGACCCTTTTGGTTTGGGTGGACGGTACGGCAATTCTGGAGCCGCGACCGGAAGCACCGTTTTCGTTTCGAGCGCGTACTCGGAGGCGTTGGCCTGTTTGGATTCACTCATGGGAAGTCCTTGGAGAAGCGATGAGCAATGAGGAAAAGCCGGACGAGTCAAAAGAATTTTACTTCAACGCAACCGTGCGTTTCTCGAGCGCACTTTGTACCGCGCTGTCCACGATGCGTTGCGCGGTTCGGCACAAACTTGGTTGCAACGGCCCGATGAATTCCTCGCCGGTCTCGAGGCAATGCAAGAAATGATTGATCGCGTTTTCGTACCCCGGCTCGAGCGTATCGACTGGAATTTCGTGCGTGCTTGGGTTGGTTCGAGTCTGCAATCGCACGGTGGGTTCAAAATCGTAACTCGAGATGGTGCCGTCCGTGCCGACAATCACGAAGCCACATTTGGGTTGAGGCTGCAACACCCACGGATCGCTGAACGTGCCCCAGCGCGTCTCGTACTTTGAAAGGCCGTACTCGTAGCGGCAAACCGTGACGCTGTGCTCGTCCACCTCGAGTCCGGGTCCGGCCCACGTGCTGGTTGTGACCTCGAGCGGCGCAACCCCATTGTGAAACCACGTGCCGAGCGTCACGCCGTACCCAACGTAATCAAGAAGCGAACCGCCACCGGCAGCTTTTTTGTACCACCAAGAATCCGCTTTTTGCGATTGTACTTCCGCTTCCGTGACCTCAAGTTTGTCGGCCGCGTGATACAACGGCCCGCGATTCCCATCGTAAAAATGCACCTCGAGCACACGCCCAATGTGACCCTGATCGGCAAGGCGTTTCGCGGTGCGATGCGCCGGATACCAAGCGAGCGACCAATTGATCACCATGCGTCCACCACACCGGTTCTGGCATCGATCACGCCAGGGAATCCCAGACCAGCACTCGAGACGCTGTGACCGGCATCACGTGCGGTCTGGGCGGTACTCGAGATGGCAGCGGCGAGATCAGCAACAATCTCGTCCCTGGGGCGAAACGATTTGGTCTCGAACTCTTGAACATGCTCGAGTTGACCCGCACTGGTCAGCCAGCCGATGTTGAAGGTCGTGCCGCCAAGATCAATGCCGATGGAGACAATGTTTGATGCGCTGGAAATAATCTCACCTCGAAGCGGATGCCCGAATAATCGCCCAGGAAAAAAGTTGCGTTTTGTTGCGACCTCGAGTATAAAGGTACGGACCACCGGATGTCTAGACCTTTCACCTTAGTATCCGGGATGAAACAACTTCCGGGTTTGATCTCGAGAAACTTTGTTGTACTGCAAGTTGTTGGTTTGGGAATCGGGAAGTTATTTCATCCCAAGTCCTAAGTATCCGGGATGAAACAATTTCCGGGTTTGATCCCGAGAAACTTTGTTGTACTGCAAGTTGTTGGTTTGGAAATCGGGAAGTTATTTCATCCCAAGTCCTAAGCTCGAGTTCCGTATCTTCAAGTTCGAGGGTCAGTCCGCACTGACCCTCGAGCATCCATAAATCAATCCAGCAAAATCAGTGGTACAAATCAAGAATCAATTTTTGAATCGGCAGACCAACACTTTGGAAATCAAGTTCCACAGTCATCTCGAGGAGATCCCATGAACGCGCCCGTCAGGATTCGCAAAATAGGTTCTTCATCAGCCGACCGAATCTTTCAGAACATCATCGTTGGACTGGCTGGCGTGGTCTTACTGACCGCGCTCGTTTACTGTGCCGTGCTGCTCTGGCGTGGCGCTCCAGCGTTCGCTAAAGAGGGGTTCGGCTTTGTTTTCGGCAGCAATTGGGACCCGGCCAACAACAGTTTTCAGGCGCTTCCGTTCATCGCAGGAACCTTCCTAACGGCCCTCGGATCGTTGGTCATCGCTGTGCCGCTCGCGCTCGGCTCGAGCCTGTTCGTGGCCGAGTACGCGCCGCGCTGGTTGGCTGGTCCGGTCGCCGCACTGATCGAATTGCTGGCCGCAATTCCCAGTGTGGTCTACGGACTGTGGGGCATCTTCGTGCTGATCCCAAGCCTGCGCCCATTCCAGGCATGGCTGGCCGGGTTATTTGGTCAACCCGCACCGGTCGGCCCGAA
>JAYURE010000146.1:0-5868 GCA_043756345.1 Deinococcales bacterium
GCCTGGAGCGGAGCCTTCAGTTCCGGTGGCGGTTTGGGCCTCGCGGCGCAAGGCTCGTACACGAACGGTGGATTCCAAACGCAATTGCAATACCGTGAAACCTGGATCGGCTACATCGCGCCAGATTCCAACACGGCACAATCGGGTCGTTCATTGAACCTCTCGAGTTCGCTGGCGTTGACCTCGAGTTTGTCTTTAGATGCGAACCTTTCGCACTCGCAAGAGTTCGTGCTCGGTGCCGCGAGCACCAGCGCGAGTTTACAGGCACGCAACAATTTTGGATTTCTGAGCGCCAGCCTCGGCGTGGCGGGTGCGTTCAAGAATACGGCCTCGCCCGATGGTTACTTGACGGCGGGCCTCGAGCTGCCAATCGGTGATTTCAAGATCGCAGCTTTGCAGCGCGTGCCATTCACGGCCAGCACTTATGGCGACACGACGCTCTCGCTCGAGTACGCGCCGGTGCCAACCTTCGGGATTCGTCTCTCGGACAAACTCACGTACATTCCGAATGGCATCCGGCAAGACCTGTCCTTGGGTGTGCGTGGCGGTTTCAGCAATGCCGAACTCCTGCGCGTCGCCACCGGCAATACTCCAGCCTCGAACGATGCTTTTGGTAGCACGAATCTTTCCGCCAGTTACGATCTGGTTTCGACCAGCGGCGATGCGGGACGCACACGCTTGAACCTCGACACCAGCATTCCGCTCGGCAGCAATTGGAGTGCGCAACTTGGTGGCGAGGCGTTGTTCCAACCGGCGAATCCGTTCACCGCGAACGCCAACATCGGTTTACTCTACAACGCCGAAACTTTGAAAGGCAGTGCTCGAGCGCAGTTCAGTTTGCAACCCGAAGGCATCAAACAGGTATACACCACCAGCGTCGTTGGGCAACTCGGTCCCGATCTGGTCATCAGCCCGAGCCTCGAGTACGGCGTGCTGCCAGCCTCGATCACACTTGCCAACGGCTCGAGCGTGCGCGACGGTGGGCGCTTCAGCATCGCTGCCGCCTGGCGTTCAGGTCAGTTCAACCTTCTGACCAACCACACCGGACGCTTCGGCTTTTACGCGCCCAACGGTGACACGCTCGAGGGTGAAGTCCAAGCGGTGTACCAGGCGTCCGAGCGGTTCTTCGTGCGTCCCGGTGCGGCCTACAAGCTCGAGCGAAACGTCATCACTGCGCAACTCGGTTTAGGCGCGACGTACTACCTCACGGATCAGTTCGGTTTGGGCGGCAACGTCTTGTACGTGCTGCAACCCGCAACCGGCACATCAAGATTCTCTGTCGGTCTCGAGGCCAGCTTGCGCGTGCTCGATGGTCTGACGTTTGCCGCTGGATTCAACTTGCTTGGCTTCAACGATCTCGGTGGCTTCAACGCCGCGCCAGGATTTTACGTGCGCTTCGATTGGGCCTTTGACGAGCGCCTCTGGACTGGAAAGTGAGCCGGTAAAAGCCAACCGGTAAAAGCCAAAAGGGGAGAGGGAAACCTCGAGCCTTTCCTCAGAACTCAAGACTCAGAACTCAAGACTCAGAACTTTTGAAAGGAACGTTATGACAATCACCAACATCAACCTCAGCGATCCCAACCGGATCAGTGTTGTCCATGATTGGGGTGCCATCTGGCTCGAGACGCAAACGGCGTTCGTGCGCACTGCGAACCTCGCGGCCCGCGTGATGGGCTTACCGATTGGGTTCGTGACGCTGGTTGGGCAGCATTCGTACCGTATTGTCGGATCGCACGGTTTGGCCCTGCGTGATGATCGGCGACCATTCCCGGAAGTGATGGAGTTGATCTGGCCGAATGCGTTTGTGCAGTTCGCTGACCCGACCACACTGGCGCATCTCAGTCTGTTGTTCACCGATAACTTGAAGCATTCCCTGCCCGCACAACCTGGCGAGATCGCCTGGCAGGACAATGACCGCAGCATCAACATTCCGCTTGGCTTTTACGCCAGCGTGCCGCTTTTGCACCGTGACGGTCACGTGCTTGGCTGTCTGGCGGTGGTTGGCAACAGCGCCTGCACCTTTGGTCTCGAGGAAGTCTCGATGCTCGAGGATCTTGCCGAATCGCTCTCGAGCGAGTTGGATGCCCGGGCGCAAGATGCAATCTGGCGCGAGGGTCGCGTGCCGAGCGGTGCCGAGGCGAACCTCTTGGGCATCATCGAATCCTCGAACGAGGCGATCATCTCTGAGGCTTTGGATGGTACGGTCAAAAGTTGGAACGCGGCGGCAGAACGTCTGCTTGGCTACTCGGTTCGAGAGGCGTTGGGGCGCAACATCACCTTCATCATACCCGGTGGCAGTGAAACCAACGTCCGGGCGCACCTGGCGCGGCTCGAGGCTGGGCAACGCATTGAACCTTTCGAGACACATCGGTTGCACGCCAAAGGTCACGAGATTCCGGTACGGGTCAGCATGTCGCCGATTGTCAATTCAGAGGGTCGGGTCATCGGCGCGAGCAGTTTCACCACTGACATCAGCCGTGAACGCCAAACGCTCGAGCGATTGGATCACACCACCGCCCGGCTGAACAGCGTTGTCACCGAATTGCCGGTCACGGTTTTCGCCGTGGACAACCGGGGCATCTTTACACTCTGTGAGGGTAAAGGATTGCAGCACCTGAGCCTGAACGTCGATGACCTGCTTGGACGCTCGTGCTTCACGGTTTTGGAAACCAACCCCAGTGCCCTCAAAGCCGTGCGGCGGGCGCTCGAGGGTGAACGTTTTCGCACCGTGATCGATTGGGATGGTGCGATTCTCGAGTGCACGTTCTCGCCACTTCTCGATGGTGGTCGTTTGATTGGCGCGAGTGCCGTGGCCTTGGACATCACCGATCATAACCGCAACATGCAGCACTTGCACCTCTTGAATTCGAGCATGGCCAGCGTCACTGAGGCGGTCCTGATCACTGATGCGGATTTGGAATCGCCAGGGCCACGGATCGTTTATGCGAACCCGGCCTTTTGTGAAATGTCCGGTTACACCTTGCACGAACTGCTTGGACGCACGCCACGGTTGTTGCAAGGTCCGGCGACCGATCCATTGCTGCTCGAGGAACTGCGCGAAACCCTGAAAGCTGGAGGGCACTTTCAAGGCAACACCATCAATTACCGCAAGGACGGCACACCCTACGAGGTCGAATGGCGCATCTCACCGGTTTGCGAAAACGGTGGTCAGGTCACGCACTTTGCCGCCACGCAACGCGACATCACCGAACGCAAACGGGTTGAGAAACTCCTGCGCGAACTTGCCTTCTTCACCAACAGTGTCAGCGAGGCTGGAACCTTCGAGCATCCAATTGAACTGACGCATTACGACCTGCCCTTACCGCTCGAGGATTTGGAGGCGAATCTGGGTCGATTGCGCAATCTGATGGCCTCACAGACCGGATTGCGCGGCAGGCTTGAGGACACCGGCGGTGCGGGTGGGTTGGTGCAGATGCTTTCACTGGTCAGGCCCACCGGCTTGTTGCGGATTGATCAGACGGAACTGTGGTTGCGTTCCGGTCGGGTGGTTCACGTCAAGCACCCATGCTTGCAGGGCCGGTCGGCGGTGCTTGAGGCCTTCAGCGTGCAACGCGGCGCGTTTCATTTTGATGCGAACGCCACAGAAGTCAACGCCACCATCAACCTCGATCCGGCCAAATTGGTGATTGAAGCTGCGATCCGCGAAGCGGAATTGCTCGGACGTGCAACGCTATTTTGAGAAGTTGCTCGAGCACCCGAATAGCGTGCAAACGAATATCGCCCTCAAGAACTGGGGGCGATGTGACGTCTAACTGAGAAGTCGCACCTGGCGATTCCTGCCTGAGCTCGACTTTATCCATTACGCGGCATAACACAATGCGTCCGTCAAACGTTCCACCCAAACCCGAGGGACTTTCAGAACATCCTGCCCTCCAGAGCATGTCACGAAACTCGAACCAACCCACAACTCACGCCGAACCTCAGCCAACGCATCCGAAAACGTTGGCAAACCCTTCTCGTACCAAGCTGCCTGACGAACACTGAGCCCAACCTGCTTCCAACGCTGCTGACCCAGCAAGGCCACCAATGAAAACAACCCAAATAACACAGGTGTCGTCCGAGCAATTGCCAACCCAGACCATTGCCGTTGTGATTCCACACCCAAATGCGCACGCGCTTCTTGCTCACAAGACAGCACCTGGCGGGCTGTTCGCGCTTCTTGCTCACAAGACAGCACCTGGCGGGCTGTTCGCGCTTCTTCAAACGTCACTTCGACGCACCAACGCAACACGAACCACTCCAAAATCAGGCTTGGCTCGAGCGTGACGTCCGTGCAAAGCAACGCATGTGACTTAAATTTCCCATCAGGATCACGGATCAGCACCCAACGGATTTGCACAGGTTGAATTCCTTTGTGATACCAAACCGCTGTCTGAGACGAAATCTCAACCGCACGATCCCCCTGTCCGTACCAGTTGAGCACTCGAATTCGTGTCCACACCGTTTCTGGGTCCTCAAGCAATCCTGCCAGTGTCGGTAAACGAATTCCTTTGACACCAGGTCGTCCTTTCTGACCAGCTTTTCGTTCACCCACAGGCTTGTACAATGCGGCATCCAAACGCAATCGGGTGATCACGGTGATTGGCGCAGAAAGCTTTTGCAGGCCCGTAAGCCAGTCAATCACCGCGTAAGCGCTGTCTGCTACGACTACAAGTTGTCGTTCTGGAAACCAGCGTTGCACGGTCCGTAGCATGACTCGAGCCCAATCGGTCAATTTACGATGAGGTTTACACTGGTCTAGGAAGCATGCCTGACTTTGATCAAATTCGCAAACGCTTGTCTGGACTGGCCGCCCGTCGGAACGGGTTCGCTGTGGGTTTTCGTGGCAATGCAGGGATCGGGAAAACCTTCACCGTGCTCGAGATTCTGAACGGTGCACCGTGTCAAACGGTTTCACTACGGGCAGTCGCTCCAATTGCCCAACTGATCCAAGCCTTGCCACGTCCGAAACGCCTCGCGGTTTGGGTTGAACGCGAACTCGAAAAACCCGAACCGTCACTCGAGGCGATCATGGTGCTGCTCGGTGCTCTCGCGCCGGTCGTGATTCACGTTGAGGATGTGCACGAGGCCAGCCAAGCGCAACTCGAGTTCTGGCAGGCGTTGGCTCGGGCCGTGGCACGATCTCGAGGCTTGGCGATCATGGCGACCAGCCGGGTCGCGCTGCCCGAAGTGTTCGAGACGATTTTGCTCGAACCGCTTTCAAACGAGGCCAGCATTTTATTGCTCGAGCGCAAAGTCGGGGCCAGTTTGCCGCACGAGGCCAGCGATTGGATTCACGCTCGGGCGGCTGGCAATCCGTTATTCACGCTCGAGTTTTTCGGGTTTTTGACACGGCGAGGTTTCCTCTGGAGCGACGGTTCGCACTGGCATTGGCGGGTTCCAGACCGTGACGTGCTGCCGGTCACGGTCGAGGCGATGATCGAACGGGCCATCCACGAAGCCTGCCCGGACAGCGAAACGCGAACCGCTCTCGAGGCGCGGGCGTACCTGGAAAGCCTTGCGCCCAACCTGAAACTCGAGCCAGACGTTTGGGCCAAGGTTGCGGACCTCGAGTTGAACGTGCTCGAATTGGCCGAACAACAGTTATGGGCTCGAGGGGTGCTGAACGAAACTAGATTTGTTCACCCGTTGTTTCGTGAAGTGCCGAGCAAGGGAATCAGTGTCAACGCTCGCCAATCGTTCGCCCGTCGCGCATTGGAGATTTTGCCGCTCGAGCTTGGAGCAATGTTCATCGAGGACGCGAAGCTTACGTCTGAACGCTCGCTCGAGTTGTTCAAGAAAGCCGCCGAGCAATCGCCATCACCGGGAAGATGGTTGGCGTTGGCGGTGGAGTTCTCGAGCGGTCAG
>JAYURE010000147.1:0-2153 GCA_043756345.1 Deinococcales bacterium
TCGAGTTTCAGTACCCGTAGCACGTTCAGCGCGGCGAAACGGTGATCGGCGCTTTCGGATTGCGCCCAAGTCGTATCGATCAGTTTCAGGACCCGTGAAGTGTCTGTGATCGCCTCGCACCACAATCCCAAATAGACCTCGAGTGGACTCGCGCCGCGTGCATTGGTGATGATTGCCTCACGGTCGGCATCATCCTCGAGTACTTTCAGAAATTGCTCGAATGCCATTTTGACTTGTTTGGGTGTCGGTTCGGGCGGCAGGATCGGTAGCGTTTCGGTCAGGAATTGAATGCTGCTCGAAAAGCGCAACAGGTCATGCTCGAGCATCAAGCGCATCATGCGTTTGAAGGCGGTTGGGTGCGCTTTGGTGGCAGCCCAGAAAATGCTTTGACGCAATCCTTCTTGGCGTTGCGCCGCGACCAGAAGCTTCTCGATCAACTCCCAAGCGTCCGGTCGGTCGCTCATCAACAAACCTTTGAGCACGTGATCGTCCATCACGCCCATCGGGTGTTCGTTGCCCACAATCGCTTTGAGGATCTCAAAAATGCTCGAGTTGCCCGAGTTGATTGCTGCCGCAAAAATCGGTGCGAATGTTCGGGCCGAACTGTAACCCATGTGCGTGCAGTGTGTCGCGTACCACTCGAGCGGTTGATCCCAGATGTTGAGGGTTCCGGCCAGTTCTTTCATCCAATCGCGTTGACTGCTCTGATCGTTCAAGGTTCCGCTTGAGCGAAATGGTGTGTAACCCCAACGTTGGTATGGCAGGTTCATCGCCAGCACTTGTGTCACCAATGGCGCGAGCGTTCCGTACATCGTCTCGAGCATGGTTTTTTTCTCAGCGTTGGTGCGCTTGAAGAACGCTTTGACGGCCTCTTCTTCTTTTTCTTCGCGGTCACTCTCGCGGCCCTTCTCGGTCAAATTCCAGAAGGCATTCACATGCCGTCGCAATTCAGGCTCGAGCTTTTCGAGTCGTGCAGCGCGGGCCGGATTGCCCTTCTCGAGCTTCGCATCGGCAACAATCTTCTCGGCCTGTTCTTTGATGGTCAACACTTTTGCATCAGTCATGATGGGCTCCTCGAGAGAATAGAAAGGGAAAAACGAAAAGGTGAAAGGTAAAGACCGAAAGCAAGGGGTTTACTTTTCCCTTTGACCTTTCGGCTTTCACCTGTTTTATCCGCCTGCGAGTGCGACCAGCCGCAAGAGCAGCAGGCTCATGCCGTCTCGAGGATTTATTTTTTCGTCCAGGCTCTCGAGTTGTTCGTCGTTCAAAAACACGTAATACAATCCGTCTTTGAAGGCGAGCATGGCGGTTTCAATCGCCTCGCCAGCGTCGGCGTGTTGCGCCTCAGTCTCGCGTCCGCCGAGGCTGATTTTGCCGGTTTCGGCGGCAGTCTCAAGATCGGTTTGGGTCAAGGCCCGCACGAATTTCGAGTCGCTTTGACGTTGGTTGTACTTTTCGACTTCACTGCGAACGATTTTCTCGAGCAGTGCCTTCAAGGTCAGTGGTTCTGGCAGGTCGGTCAGTTCCAAATTCCAACTTGGCACGAGCGCGTTTTTGCGTCCGATTTGTCGCGCCTCGAGTTTGATGGTCAGTGTAGTTTGCATCTCAGCCACCAACCAATGGCACGAGTTTCAGGAAGGTAACGGTGCAACCCTCCGTCAGGTCAAACTCTTCCTCGAGCGTTTCGAGTTGCTTGTCGTTGGCCAGCATGATGAATCCGTTGCGTTGAAATGCCTCGAGTGCCTTGGCGTACTGCGCTTCCCAGTCGAGTTTGCGCATGGTTTTGAGCTTGACCCCGTTCAGGGTTTTTTCTGCGTCGCTTGGTTGGACCAGGCCGTTGTAGGTTTGCAAATCGCGGGTGTTGAAATCTTGGACTTCTTGGTAAACGCGGCGGCGAATGAATTCGCGGGCACTGATGCGTTCGTCCAGAAACTCGAGCGTGAAACTGTGCTGGTTTTTACTGCCGGTGGTTTCGTCGGTGACGGTGACGATGTGCGGGCTCGGGTTGCTTTCTCTGGTGGCGGGCGTGATCATGCGGGTCTCCTTCGTGATGCGCAAATTATGTTTCAAGCAGAATTTTGGCATCGCAGTTGGATTTCGTCAAACTTGTTTTGGTGAATCCATCGTCCCTCGAGCCTAGCCTCAAACGTGAG
>JAYURE010000148.1:0-5852 GCA_043756345.1 Deinococcales bacterium
AAGGTGCTGCTGTAAGGTCAAGACGCGACCAAAGCCCGAAGGTGCTGCTGTAAGGTCAAGACGCGACCAAAGCCCGAAGGTGCTGCTGTAAGGTCAAGAAAGGTGCTGTCTTGTGAGCAAGAAGGTGAAAAGCACGTGAGGCTCGAGCTTTTTCTTTACACTTTGAACTTTCCACTTTCAACTTCGTGGTCCCAGTCTCAATCTGAGGCTACATCCTCCTAACTGAACCCTAAACGGCAGCACTAATCCGCAAGGCTATGATGCGTTCGTGTCTGTGATCGCAACCATTGTCCTGCTGATCGTGCTCACCTCGAGTCTGGCATTGCCTTTGGGCTTGCTGGCGGTGCGGCGATTCTATGCCCAACCCGAAGCCAGTGATCCAAGCATTTGGCCGAGCGTTTCGATCCTCAAACCGGTTAAAGGGCTCGATGCGGATGCCCGCAGGGGGTTTGAAAGCTTCATTGGCCAGGATTACCCTGGAAAAGTCGAGCTGATCTTTGCGGTCGAAGGTTTGGATGATCCCATCGTGCCGTTGATCCAAGCATTGCAGGCCGAGCATCCGAACCGCGAGATCAAACTCGTCGATTCGAGCCCAAGGCAATTTCCGATGGGCAAAGCCAACAACGTCATCGCGGCACAAAAGGTGGCCACGGGCGAGGTCTACGTCTCGGCAGATTCGGATTTGATCGCCAACCCGGACGATGTGAAACGCATGGTCAGGTTGCTCGTCTCGAGACCCAACATCGGCGCGGTCGGAGCGATTCCGGTCTACCGGGGAATGCAGGATTTGGGCGCGGGATTGATGGGCGCGTATTACAGCCCATTCATGGTGCTGCTGTACACCGTCAAAGACTTTTTCGGCGCTCGAGATGTCTTTCCGGGCACCTATTACGCGATTCGGCCCGAGGCTTTAGCACAGGTCGGTGGCTTCGAGCGCGTCGCCGACAACATCGCCGATGACAGCACCATGGGCGCGTATCTGAAGGCCGCCGGATTTGAGAGCGTGATGTCACAGGTCACGGCCAGCGTACCGGAACCCAGCAAAAGCCTCGAGACGCTGTTCGAGCATCAGCACCGTTGGAACCTGACCTACCGCGCAACCTTGCCACTCGCGGTGTACCTGCTCGAGCCGTTGCTGCATCCGTTCGTGCTCGCGTTGCTGCTGCCGTTGCTGTTCGGCTTGGCAGGGTGGTCTGAACCGCTCGCCTGGTTCGTTTTGGGAACGTACCTGGTCTCGAGATGGGCGACGATTGCCGTCATCAACGCGACAGTTCTGAAAGAACCGACGATGGCCCATTGGTTGTGGTGGATGCCCGTTTCGGAATTGGTCCTGACCATCGCTTGGGTGCAATCGTTGCTGCAACCCGTGACCGTTTGGCGTGGCGTGAAATACCGGATTGAACAGGGCGGCAAACTCGTGAGGCTCGAATGAAACGCGTCTACCTCGATTACGCCTCGACCACTCCGCTCGATCCTGAGGTCGAACTGGCAATGCGCCCGTATCAATTCATGCAGGGCAATCCTTCAAGTGTTCACGCCAATGGCCAGACGACCCGTGAGGCACTCGAGGATGCGCGGGAACGGCTGGCCCGCGCCATTGGCTCGAGCGGACGCGAATTGATTTTTACCTCTGGCGGCACAGAGGCGGACAATCAGGCAATCTTTGCGCTCGGTTTGGCACGTGGTGGGCACATCATCACCAGTGCGATAGAGCACAGCGCAGTGCTCGCACCGGCACGGGCACTCGAGGCGATGAAACGCTGCAAAGTCACGTACCTCGAGCCTGATCGGTTTGGCTTGATCGACCCAAACCAGGTACTCGAGGCAATAAGACCCGACACGGTTCTGGTCAGTATCATGCACGTCAACAACGAGGTCGGAACGGTTCAAGATGTTCGAGCGATGGCCGAAATTTGTCGCGCTCGAGGAATCGCCTTTCACGTTGATGCGGTCCAGAGCCTCGGAACCGTCGAGTTGAATACCGCTCATCTGGGTTGCGATCTGCTGACGATCTCGAGCCATAAGTTCTACGGCCCCAAAGGGGTTGGGGCACTGTTCGTTCGGCGCGGATTTGAACTGCCACCACTCCTATACGGTGGGCATCAAGAGGGCGGACTGCGCGGTGGTACACACAACCTGCCCGGCGCGGTCGGAATGGCACTTGCCGCTGAGAAGGCCAGCCGAGAACAACCAACGGAACATGCCCGGCTCGAGAAATTGCGCGATCAATTTCAAACTCAACTGCTCGAGTTTGCTGATGTCAGTCTGAACGGGCATCCGACGCGACGCAGCCCAAAAATCCTAAATGTCACCGCACACGGGGCCGACGGTGAAGGGCTGTTGATGAACCTTGATATTGAGGGTATTTCAGCATCATCTGGGAGTGCCTGCAACGCCGGAACGCTCGAGCCGAGCCATGTCCTGACCGCCATGGGTCGCTCGAGGGCGGACTCCAGGGCAAGCATTCGGTTCAGCTTTGGCCGAGACACAGACGTTCATGCACTCGAGTTTGCGGTTCAGGCGTTCTCAAAAGCACTGTCACGCTCGAGGTGATCTAACTTCAGACGTTCGGATCAGAAATCCTGAAATCTGAGGCGGAACAACCTGCACCCGCGCATTACATCATGAGATTTATGGCGCTTGATCGCATATTCCCAACATGTGGTAAGGTTACTCGATTTTGGTTCAGGGTTGCACGAGTCACCCGGCATCGTCCGAAGGTCTCGACCCTAGCAGCAAACGAAATCGCAGAGGAGTACAAAATGCCAGAAGGTACAGTCAAATGGTTCAACGGCGAAAAAGGGTTCGGCTTCATCGCACACGAGGGCAACCCAGACGTGTTCGTTCACTTCAGCGCCATCACGGGTTCGGGCTACCGCAACCTGGAAGAGGGCCAACGCGTGAGCTTCGAAGTTGAAGCCGGTAAGAACGGCAAAGGCCCACAGGCCGCCAACGTTCAAGCCATCTAAATCCGAACTCGAGTCCAATCGCTCCCAGATCTTGGGGGCGATTTTATTGTGCCCAATCCAAAACCTCTCGAGCACAAATACGACCAGAACATCACGACCACCAAATCATGAAGCGACACAGTATCAAACGCTGTGTCGCTTCATGATTGAACGCTTGGTGGAGCTGAGGGGATTCGAACCCCTGACCTTCTGAGTGCGATTCAGACGCGCTCCCAACTGCGCCACAGCCCCAACACGCTCGAGGCTATCACGTTCTAAAAGGTGGTGCAATCTCGATCCGATCTCGATCCAATCTCAATCGTTGTTTGGTTCGATCAAGCCGTAATGTCCATCTTTGCGGCGGTAAATCACGTTGACATGACGGCTGCGGGCGTTCTCGAAAACGAAGAAATCATGCCCGAGCGCCTCCATCTGTGCGGCGGCATCCTCAGAACTCATCGGGCGCAACTCGAAGCGTTTGCTGCGCACGATCTCTGGCAAAAACTCCTCGTCTTCAGATTCAATCTCGGTAGGAATTGGAATCGCATCGCCATGCTTGCGAACGTTCTTGCCCAAAAAACGATCCTTGAATTTTTTGAGTTGACGCTCGAGCGTGTTCGCGGCGGCATCAATGGCTTGGTACATGTCGCCACGGGCTTCCTCGGCACGGATGATGCCATGGGGCACATTGAGTTGCACCTCAACCCGGTGCGAACGGGCGCTCTCGCTCGAGGCTTTGACATGCAGCACAACCTTGGCATCCACGACCTGATGGGAGAACCGTTCGAGCTTGTCTAACCTGTCATGGACGTAGTTCCGCATCGCATCCGTGACCTCGACGTTATGACCCACCAACTTGTAGACGTTCATGTGGCCCCTTTCCCAGGACCGGTGAATTTTGCAGTCCCGGATACCCAAAGGCTACATCTTTTTTTGTGTGAAGTGCGAGTGTTATTCACTGCGCAAAACCTTGAAACGCAGTACCATCAAGGTCGGGGTTGAAGATTTTCACTCGAGCCAACCATGCCGCTTTTGAAATTCAGATCAATATGCGAACTATCGGCCAAAGGCGATGCCTGCGTTAGGCTCGAGCCACTTCAATGTCAGAATTTGTTTCCTGAGCGAAGGCTTGCGTGATACCTTAAAGCAAACGACGAATCCAGGTTTTCTGTTGGAGCTTGAATCATTTTCGCGCCAGACCAAATTTGCTTGGAGAACCCGCCACCGTGGACGCCTCAATCCTGCTCGTAGAAACCGACACCGACACCCTGAAGACCATGGACGATCTGTTCTTTGACCTCGGGTGCTTCGTGGACATTCTCGACACGGGTCAGGCGGCCCTCGAGTATTTCCGGCAAAACACGCCGACCATTGCGATCCTCAGTGCAGACCTGAGCGATCCGGGCGGGATTGACGTTTGTTTTCGCATCAAACGCATCCGACGTTTGCAGCACATGCCGGTCTTGATTCTGTCCAGCAACGACGATGACAAAACCCGTGATTTCGCGCAGATGGCAAAGGCAGACGTGTTCTTACCCAAACCGCTCGAGCCAGAATTGCTGCGGGCCGTGATTGAGGAATTGATCACGCGGGTCGAGGCACAGGCGAGCCTGAAGAATACGAGTGAAACCGTAATCCTCGATTTCAACGCCTGACATGCCGGATGAACGCGAGAAGATTCGGCCTCAATACGAGGCTCTTGGCGTGGCTGGCTTCTACGAGCGGTTCGGCGCAACGTACTCGAATCCGCACGAACCACAAATCAAGCTGCTACTCGAGAAGTTGATTCCTGAATGGAGCTTGGACCTCTCGAGCGTTCTGGATCTAGCTTGCGGCAGCGGTGAGGTTTCCAGCGTGATCCTCAGTCATGGCGGGAGTGTGACCGGCATCGATCCGTTCACCTTTGAGGCGTTTCAAAAACGAACCGATCTCGAGGCGGAACGCTGGACGTTTGAGGACATCGCCAACGGTGCGCTCGAGGGCCGTCAATTCAGTTTGATCGTTTGCAGTTTTGCACTTCACCTTGTCGAGGCTTCGCGCCTGCCGACCGTTGCGTTTCAACTCGCACAGGTTGCTGACTCGTTACTGATTTTAACGCCACACAAACGTCCAAACCTCAAACAAGACTGGGGTTGGAAACTCGAGTCCGAAGTGCTCGAGACCCGAGTGCGAGCAAGGTTGTATCGAACGTCCAATTCGGTACGGTTGTATCGTAAGGCGTGAACGCCGCCGAAAAACTCGAATTCATCGTCGATGCGGTTCGATCCGGTGAAGCTGTCCGCACTCGAGGTGGTGGTAGCAAACCCGCGTTGTCTGGTCAAGCGAACCTCGAACTATCAAGACTTTCTGGCATCCTCGAGTACGATCCGAGCGAGTACACCTTTACAGCATTGGCTGGAACAACCGTGCTCGAGGTTCAAGAATTGCTCGAGCGTCACGGTCAATTTTTACCTTTTGATCCGGTACTCGTCGAGGCTGGCGCGACCTTGGGCGGTACGGTCGCATCTGGCCTGTCCGGTCCGGGCCGTCAACGTTACGGCGGCGTGCGCGACTTTATTCTGGCCGTGCAATTCGTTGATGGCTTGGGTCGAGTCGTTCGTGGTGGCGGAAAAGTTGTGAAAAATGCGGCAGGTTTCGACCTGCCCAAATTGCATTGCGGCAGCCTCGGACGGTTGGGCATTCTGACCGAACTGACCTTCAAAGTGTTCCCCGCACCCAAAGACTGGATCACCTTGCGGTTCGAGTTTGACCGCATCAACGATGCGCTCGAGGCCGTGATCAAACTTTCCGGCTCGAGCTTTGATTTGGACGCGCTCGAATTGCTGGACAAAACCGTTCTCGTGCGACTCGGAGGATTGCGAAGCGCCTTTTCAGAACGTGTCCAAAACCTCGAGAATTTCTTGG
>JAYURE010000149.1:0-2147 GCA_043756345.1 Deinococcales bacterium
GCCGATCCGCGTTCTGAAGGGTTGCTCGAGCAACTTGCGGATGATGCAATCGCTGAATTCAAAGCGGGAAAACACAAGGCATTCGATCCTGCCACCGACCCCAAGCGTTCCTCACGATGAATCCAATGCCGATTCGTTCGGTCACGTCTGGCCGCTTCTGGGATTTGTTCGATGATTTGCCTCGAGACGTTCAGGACTTGGTAAGGGTCGCTTACGATTTGTTTCACGACAATCCGAGCCATCCGGGTTTGCAATTCAAGTTGGTGTTGCCGCGCCGCAAGATTTACTCGGCTCGAGTGGGGATTCATTACCGTGTGCTCGGTGTTTTTGAGGATGACACGGTGATTTGGTTTTGGATTGGCCCGCATGATGAGTACGACAAGTTGTTGAAACGATTGCGGTAAAAAGAGATGGCGCAAATTTGCTCGCGCCATCTCTTCAATTTGCGATTTCTTCAGTCGAGAACTGCGCCATCTTTTGCGCTCGAGACGCCCGCCGCGTACCGTGCGAACAAACCAGATTTGAATTGCAATGCGGGCGCAACCCATTTGGCCTTGCGAGCCTCGAGTGTTGCCGCATCGACTTTCAACTCGAGCGAGCCAGTGTCACAGTTGATTTCGATGGTGTCGCCCTCTTCGATCAGGGCAATCGGGCCGCAGACTTGAGCTTCTGGTGCAACGTGACCGATCATCAAACCTTTTGTGCCACCAGAGAACCGCCCATCGGTGATCAGTGCCACATCTGGCCCAAGCCCCTCGCCGACAATCGCGCTGGTGACTGAAAGCATTTCGGGCATTCCGGGCGCTCCCTTTGGACCTTCGTAACGAATCACGACGACATCGCCGGGAACGATTTCGTGGCCCAAAACGGCCTTCATCGCAAATTCCTCGCCCTCGAAAACCCGAGCCTTGCCGACAAAATGCGTGCGTTCGGTTCCGGCCAGTTTCAGCACCGCGCCATCTGGCGCTAACGAGCCGCGCAGCACCAGCAATCCGCCCGTGGGTTTGAAGGCGTTCTCTCGAGAGACGACGACTTTTTGGCCCGGAGTTTCGGCGGCGTCTATCGTTTCTTCGCGTAAGGTTTTGCCGGTCACGGTCATCTGATCACCGTCGATCATATTGCCTTCGATCAGCTTGCGAATAACCATCGGAATGCCGCCCGCCTCCCAGAGTTCCCAGGCGGTGTACTGACCCCAAGGTCGCATGTCGGCAATAACCGGCGTGGCGCGGCTGATGCGGTCGAAATCCTCAAGCTCGAGCACGATGTCTGCTTCTCGAGCCATGGCGATCAGGTGCAGTACGGCGTTGGTGCTGCCACCGGTTGCGGCGACGGCAGCAATCGCGTTAAAAAATGATTGTTTGGTCAGGAAGCTCTTTGGCGTGCGGTTGTGCTTGATCGCGTCGGCCAGCACCTTCGCGGCGCGTTTGGTCGCCGCCTTCTTGTCCGGCCCGAGCGCCGGGATCGAGTTGTAGCCAATCGGTGAGAGCCCCAGCACCTCGAGCGCCATGCTCATGGTGTTGGCGGTGTATTGCCCGCCGCAAGCTCCGGCTCCGGGAATGGCGACACGTTCGACACTATCGAGTTGCGCGTCATCGATTTTTCCCGCCGCGTGCTGCCCGACCGCCTCGAAGACGCTGACGACGGTCAGTTTCTGCTGGCCAAGAACGCCGGGTGCGATGCTACCGCCGTACAGAACCAAGCCTGGAACGCCCGAGCGGATCAGGCCCATCGCACCGCCGGGGTTGGTTTTGTCGCAGGCGACGAGGGCCACCATGCCGTCGTACATGTAGCCTGCCGAGACCAGTTCGACCGAATCGGCGATGACTTCTCGAGAGATCAGGCTGGCCCGCATGCCAGGTGTGCCCATGCTGATGCCGTCGCTGATGGCGGGTGCGCCGAACTCGAACGGGTGAATTCCGGCCTCACGGCAGCCTTCTTTTAAGTCCACGGCCAGGTCTCGGAGGTGAAAGTTGCAGGGCATGCCTTCGGTCCAGGTGTTGATGATGCCGACCCAGGGGATTTTGAAATCATCGTCGGTCAGTCCGACGGCGCGAAGCATGCTGCGGGCGGGGGCCTGTTGTGGTCCTTGTTTGATTCTGTCTGAGCGCATGGTGTAGTTCTCCGTTTCGGTTTGAAATCTATGTGGA
>JAYURE010000150.1:0-2145 GCA_043756345.1 Deinococcales bacterium
TCCGGGATGAAACAACTTCCGGGTTTGATCTCGAGAAACTTTGTTGTACTGCAAGTTGTTGGTTTGGAAATCGGGAAGTTATTTCATCCCAAGTCCTTAAACCCGCTTGAGCGCCCGGTGAGGTTCGGGCGGCAATTCGACGCGAATCTGATCACCAGCTTGGACGACACCACCGGCAATGACCACACCCATGATGCCCGCCATGCGAACCAGATTGCCATCGGGATCACGACCCAAAACCGCTTTCATCAATCCAGGCTCGAGCCCATCGAGTTGAACGCATGGGTTGCGCAGTCCAGTGATCTCGAGGATGGCTTGACCGATCTGCAATCGAGCACCAACCGGTAGTGCCAGCAAATCCAGGCCACAGGTGGTGACGTTCTCCCCCATTTCGCCCGCCCGAACTTGAAAGCCTCGAGCGTGGAGTTGATCGTGCAATTCGCTATGAATCAAATGCACTTGTCGCAAGTTCGGTTGGGTTGGATCGAGGGCGACCCGCGAACGGTGCTTGACCGTCACGCCCGCATGTGCGTCACCCTCGACACCCAGACCGGTCAGTAAGCGAATCGAGGTTTCGAGCGTTTTGCGCATTGTGTGCGTGGGGCTGCGATGAACGGCTGTTACAGTTGACATGCACCAATTATAAATCCGAGTCCATCAGCGGGTTGTCATCTGGCGGTAAGTATCCAGGATGAAATAACTTCCTTGTTTGATTTCAAGAAACTTCGCCGTATTGCACGTTGTTACTCGGGAAATCGGGAAGTTATTTCATCCCAAGTCCTAAGTTCGGACCGGAATACCGAGGATCAGGCGCAGAAGTCTTTGATCGTTTCGAGGTAAACCTTGACGCAGGTCTCGAGGCTTTCGAGGTCCACCCATTCGATGGCGGCGTGCGCTCCATCACCGCTCGGGCCGTACAAGAAGCTGGGGATTGCGGCATCGGCAAGAATCGCGCAATCCGTCCAGTAGGGTGCTCCGGCAATCTGAGGCTCGAGGCCAGTCACCTGTTTGGCATGACGGCGCAAGGTTTGTACAATCGCTTCGCTTTCGGCGCATTCGTGGGCTTGACGGATCAATCCCATCTCGAGGCTGGCCTGAAAGTTCGGATCACGGCTGGCGCAGATCTCGATGATGGTTTGCAGTTCGGCGCGAACCATTTCGGGCGTTTCACCGGGAACCGTGCGGCGTTCAATCTCGAGGCTGCAAATCGCCGGGTAACTCGAGCGTTCCTCGCCACCAGTGATGATGCTGGCGTGGACCGAACCAGTTCCGAGCAGCGCGTGTTTTGGATTCTGCACCAGGCGTGCTGCGAGCCTCTCGAGTTCGATCAGCACCGCGCCCATTTTGGCAATCGCATCGACACCCAAATCTGGTCTCGAGCCGTGCGCCGCTTTGCCGTGCGTGGTGATGTTCGCCCAGACGAACCCTTTGTGCGCGACCGTCATCTCGAGGTTGGTCGGTTCGCAGACAATGGCGGCATCGGCAGTAAAACGTTCAGCGACTTCACTCGTGCCGATGCTGGCGTTCTCCTCGTCGGCGACGCAGGCGACAATCACATCGCCGCGAAGCCCGAGTGTTTTGGCTCGCGCGGCGGCGGCCAACATCGCGGCGACACCACACTTCATGTCATACGATCCACGCCCGTACATCCGACGGGTCGAATCAACACTATCAACTCGAGGCTCGAGGGCAGGGATGCTCATTCCGGCGGTGGTCACGGTATCGATGTGACCGTTCAGCATCAAGGATTTTCCACCACCGCTTCCTCGAGCAATACCGACAACACTCGGACGGCCCAGCGTCTTCTCGAGCCAGTGGGTTTCAAATCCTTTTTCCTCGAGCCAGCCTTGAATGAATTTCGCAATTTGTGTTTCGCCCGCGCCGCCCGGAACCAAATCGGGATTGACCGAATCGATGCGCACGAGTTGCTCGAGCAGTGATTGTGTTTCGCTCATGTACTCCTCCGGCTTTTGAGATTTCAAGATTTAAGTTTGAGTAACAACATCTCAAACCCAAAGCGCCAGTTCTGCTCGAGCGCGGCCACAGCGGTATTCAAGTCGTTCAAGCGCAAACTTTGAATGATGATCGCGTGTTGTGCCACCGAATGCGGAATCAGGCCAACTTCAGCCATTTGAACGTGCTCGT
>JAYURE010000151.1:0-5832 GCA_043756345.1 Deinococcales bacterium
GCTTGGATTCGCACTCTGGTCTCGTCCCGTAAATCCTCAACCTCGAGCCTTGACCTGAATCAACTCCAAACAAAAGCTCGAGCGGAAAGTTTCTCGCTCGAGCTTTTTGGTGATCCTGTCTTCTACTTGTTGAGCACGTCGAACGCTTCTGGTCTGCCCAATGGTCGCATCATGAAATGCAAGCTGAACGGACCTTTCAAGTAGTCATCGTTCAACTTCTCGTGCTCGTACAACCACCAGGATTTGCCTTGCGCCCCGGAAGCGGCGGTGGCTTTGATCTCTTGGGCTTTGGCAACTGGCGACCACCAAACGAACGTCGCTCGTCCTGCGAATTCCTCGAGTGCGATTGGTCCGAAGTACCTCGAGTCTTCGCTGCCACCCAAACTGCGGTTGTCTCCCATCACAAAGTATTTGCCTTTGGGTACGACGTATTCGCCTGCCGCGTTGAATTTCGCGCCGGTGAAACTCCAGTCTTTGCTGTTGGACAATCCCGAAGTGTTGTCCCAGAGTGGTTGTCCGTCCGAACCTTTGACGCTGCGCCAGAATCCAACGTTGTGCGTTTCGTTGATTTTGATGCCGTTGACCTCGAGCAATCCGTTGATCATTTTCAGGCGATCACCGGGAGTGCCGACGATGCGTTTGATGAAGAATGGTCGGTATCGTGCGTTCGGAAAGAAATTGCTGATGAATGGCACGGGCCGGTCCGAATGTGGTGAATCCTTCGGTGGTTTGAGGACGACCAGATCACCACGTTTGAAGCTGCCGATACCGATGCGGGCCAGCCAGGTTTCGTATTTGGGCACGAAGACACGTTCGCCGTGATGGACGTTGGGTTCGTCGCTCGCGCCATCGATGGCGACGGTGGTGAAAACGAAGGTCGTCAGCACCAGCGCGATGATGACGGCTTCACCAATTGGGCGAATCCATTCTTTCCACAGCGTTTGACCGAATCCGGCCAGTGCTGAGGGTTTGACCGGAATGCTCGAGACTGGGCCATTTGAAACTGGGCTATTTGAGGTTGGAATACTCGAAACTGGAACGCTCGAGGTCGGGTCCGAGGTTGGCGTCCAGTGCGAACCGCTCGGAATGCGATTTGAGGCTACGGGTTCTGGGATGCGTGCGCCGTTGCTGTCACGGTAGACGCGGCGTTCCATCGGGGCGTAATCCATGTTCGGGTTGAAGTCGGGGTCGCTTGGGCTGATGTCGTAAAATTCGTATTCGAGGCCGTCTCGAAAGTGGGTGTTCTCTGTTTTCGGGTTGATGTTTGAATTCGTGTCGTCAGGGTTCATGGCACTCCAAGGCCCATCACGAGAGGTCGTGACGGGTGCGTTCTGATGAGGTTCTCGAGCGGTCAGCGTCTCGCAAGAACTGGCGAGGCTTGACCGGTTTCTGATGACTCGAGTGTCATCGGTGGAGCGCGTGGGTTGCTTTCGACAACAATTTCTGACGCGATCAAAACTGGCTCGAGGGTGATTTCCTCGAGCACAAAGTTTTGATGTGGAATTGGTGCGAGCGTCGGTGTTGGTGCAAGGCCGAGCAGCATCGGTGCGGGCAGGTTTTGCCGTGTGACCTCGAGTGCGGCTGCGATGCTTTCGGGTTGGTTCTGATTGCAGGTGCTCGAGCAGTCGAGAATTTTTGTGGGTTTGAGGTGCTGCGCGAACGCACTGCCCGACACCGACAGGACCAACACAGTCACGAACCAGAGCATGGTTCGGGTCAGGTTGGAGTGCGCGTGTGCCCGGTCTGACATCGGCGAAAGTATACCCGTGAATCTCATGAGAATCAGGCCGAAATGGGCTCGAGCACGCGGTAGCGGCAGACGCTCGCACCGGTGCTGATCTGCGAGTCACGCACGACTTTCGTGCCCAGGAGTTGTTCGTACAGTTCGCCTTCGGCGTGGCACAATTGCCCGAATTCTTTGGCGACTTCCAATGATGGGCAGTTGCCTTCAAGCAAATACAGTTCGCCGTGATCACCATGTTCGACGCTGGCCTGATAACCGATTTCGTTGAGGACCGCGACCAGGCATTCGAGTTTTTGCGGCACACTCGAGCCTTGCACCCGTTCACGCCAAAGGTCCATCAGTTTGAGGTTGCGGGCGGATAAAACCTCGAGAATCGCGCCGTCACCGTACAGGGATTGCACGTGTTGCAGAATATCGCCGCACAGTTCGGCGTAACGTTTCGGGAAGACCGCCTCGCCGCTGACGGTCAGGGCGAAGATGTGTTGCGGGCGACCTCGACCGGTTTGGCGTTCGATCCGGGATTCAATCAGGCCAGCCTCGAGCAGATCGCCAAGGTGCCGCCGGGCGGCAGGCACGGTCACACCGAGGGCATCGGCAACATCTTGGGCGGTGCCGCCACCTGCGCCTCGGAGCAGGTAGAGCACGCGGCCTTTCGGGGAGTCATTGAGAGCGATATTCATGGGAGTGTTTGGGGGTTCTCGAGACTCGAATCTGGCGGGAATGATTCTGTCATCAATTTGACACAGATCAGATCGGGCAACTGTGGCTTATGGCAGGGATCACCCGTCTCGTCCGAAATCAATCACTCGAGACCAGTGACTTTACTTCAAATCATCGGCAGCAATTGCAAACTTTGCACGCTGATCCGCCCAGCCAGGGTTCGCGCTACATCCACCAACGCTTTCGCCTCGGTCGTTTCGGGATGCTCGAGTACCACCGGACGGCCCGCATCGCCCGCTTGACGCACCTCGAGGCCAATCGGAATCTCGCCCAAAAATGGCACGCTCATCCGTTCGGCGTGGGCTTTCGCGCCACCGTGCCCGAAGATGTCGTAACGCTTGCCGGTGTCCGGCGCGATGAAGTAACTCATGTTCTCGATGATGCCCAAAATCGGAATGCCGGCCTTTTTGAACATGTCCATCGCTCGGGCCGCATCGATCAGGGCCACATCTTGCGGGGTCGAGACGATCACCGCGCCCGTGACCGTCACGGTTTGCGCCAAGGACAGTTGCACATCGCCCGTGCCCGGTGGCAAGTCCACGACCAGGTAATCCAACTCGCCCCAGGCGGCATCTTTCAGGGTCTGCTGAATAAAACTGTGCAACATCGGGCCGCGCCAAACGGTCGCCTGGCCCGGCGCGATCAGGTTCGCCATCGAAATGAATTTCAGGTCATAACGCTCGAGCGGCATCATTTTCTTCTCGTCGTTGGCGAACATGCGTTCCTCGGTCGCGCCCATCATGTGCGCCACGCTCGGGCCGTAGACATCGGCATCCAAAAGTCCAACTCGAGCGCCATCTTGCGCCAAACTGACCGCAAGGTTCGTGGCGACCGTGCTTTTGCCAACGCCGCCCTTGCCGCTGCCGACCAGAATCACGTGCTTGACTCCAGGCAAGGCCATGTCGGTCGGAGGTCGAACTTGTGCCCCAAACGTCACATTGACGGCCTCGACACCGGCGACTTTCATCACGGCCTCGCGGACATCGCCCTCGATCTTGCCCTTCAGGGGACAGGCGGGCGTCGTCAGTTGGACTTTGACATTGACGACTGAGCCTTCAATTAGCAATTTCTCGATCATGCCCAAAGACACCAGGTCCTTGTGCAATTCGGGATCGTTCACGGTTTGTAGGGCGGCCATCACAGCGGATTCAGTCGGAGTTGACATCACGTCAAGGTATCGCGTTGCGCAGGCTCGAGGCAAGGTGAGGGGTTACAAAGGCGAGTAAAAAGTGGAAAGTGCCAAGTGGAAAGTAACGGCTCGAGGTTTTTCATTTCACTTTGAACTTTTCACTTTGAACTTTTCACTTTGAACTTTTCACTTTGAACTGTGCTCCAGCCCGTACACCGCTCGAGCGTTCGCTTCGGTGATCGCTTCGATCTCGGCGAATGACAATCCGCGCAGGTCTCCCAGGAACTCGAGGGTGTGCCGCACCCAGGCGGGTCGGTTGCGTTTGCCTCGGTTCGGCATGGGTGCGAGGTATGGCGCGTCGGTTTCGACGAGCAGGCGTTCGAGGGGCACGATTTTAGCGGCCTCACGGATCGATTGCGCGTTTTTGTAGGTCAAATTGCCCGCGAATGAAACGTGAAAGCCCAGCTCGAGGCTGGTTTCGAGCAATCCCACATCGCCTGCGAAGCAGTGCAGAATCCCGTGCGGCCAGCCCGCATTCTCGAGCGCAACCATGCAATCGGCGAAAACTTGACGCGAGTTTTCTTTGTCTCGGGTGTGAATCACGATGGGTTTTTGCAAGCGGCGGGCGCACTCGAGTTGCCATTCAAACGCACCGAGTTGCACTGCTCGAGGTGCAGCATCCCAGTAGTAATCCAGTCCAGATTCGCCAATGCCAACGACTTTGGGCCGGGTCATCAGGTGCTCGAGATCGGCGCGGAGTTCTGGCGTGTCGCGTCCGGCATCGCTTGGGTGCAAACCGATCACGACGAACACATGCTCGAGTTGTTCGGAAAGTTTCAAGGCGGCCCGAGCGTTCTCTGGGGTGCAACCGATGCTGACAACGGCAGTCAATCCAGGCTCGAGCGCAGCTTCGACGGGATTCTCAAGCGTGTCCAAATGGCAATGCGTGTCGATCATGGCCCGCACCGTAACACGGAGAAACCTAGAGGAAAGATGAAGCGCGAACAGCCCGTGAGGTGCTGTCTTGTGAGCAAGAAAGGGGAAAGAGGAAAGTAAACGCCAGAGTCACAATCTTCAAGCTCGAGCCCTTCACTTTGATCTTTCCTCATTTTCTCTGCTTTTTTCCCTTCCGCTCCGTTCTCGAGTATGCTTTGCGCATGTCAGTGCTTGCCAATAACGTGCCCTTGAACGCGATGCTTGCCAACAGCGTGATCGCCGTGACGAACGCCGGTCATGGTTTTGGTCATGCGGTCGCCAAGGCGCTCGCCAAGGCTGGCGCGACCGTGATCGTGGTCGATACGAACCCGGAGGCTGCCGCGAGCGTCGCCAGTGAACTCGAGGCGTTGGGTGCGCAGTCCATTCCAATCAAGGGTGATTTTTCGGTGCAACTCGAAGTCAACAACACCTTCGCCAAAATGCTCGAGCTTTTTGGATCACTGACCGGCATTGTCCATGTTGCCGATGGCACCTCGAGCACCAGTTTTCAACAGCTTTCTGAGGGCGAATGGTCAGAGTTGTTTGAACAGCATGCTCGCTCGAGTTACCTGTTGGCCCGGACCATGGCCCGGTCTTCACGCAATGCTTGGGGCATCATTGTGCTGCCACCGGCACACAACCAGCAACCACAGACTCGAGCACTGCGTGGCTGCCTGAGCGAACTGATCGCGGGCCTCGCCACCAAAGGCGTGCGCATTAACGGCCTGATTCCATCTCGAGCCTCTGCCGGGTTGGATTTGGACTTACCACTCGCGCAGGCGGCGGTTTCGCTCGCCATTCCATCCTCGAGTGCGATGAGTGGCGCGGTCATCAATGTGACGCTCGCGCCCGCACCGGAAGCGCGATCCAACGTGCCTCGAGAGTTTTACGACCTGGAATTCACGGCATGAGGTCCGGTCTGATGGGAACTGGTCTGGTCAGGTTCGCGCAATGAAATGCCCACGTTGCGCCCATGCCGATACTCGAGTGGTTGATTCGCGCCCATCTGAAGAGGGTTCGGCGATTCGCCGTCGCCGTGAATGCCCGAACTGCGCGTACCGCTTTACCTCTTACGAACGCGCCCAATTTGAACCACTGACGGTCGTCAAACGCAACGGCAGCCGTCAAGCCTTCGACCCGGACAAACTTTTGCGCGGCCTGATGATCGCCTGCGAAAAACGCCCGGTCGATGTTGAAACCTTGCGCATGTTCGCCTTCAGTTTCGAGGACCGTTTTGGCGGCACCGAAGTCTCGAGCGAAGAGG
>JAYURE010000152.1:0-2142 GCA_043756345.1 Deinococcales bacterium
AGCTTGGAAGAATCCGTGCCATTGACGCTGATTCCAGATCGCATCGTTGGTTTGAACGGCCTGTTCTGGCGCTCGAGCACACACGAGTTTGAGTACACCATCACGCCCAACACCCGAGGTGGATTTCACTGGCCCGAGTTGAAACTTTCGTGGTCCGATCCGCTCGGCTTGTTTCAATGTCAAGGCAGCATTCCCAACCCGGAGGCGAGCAGCGAATTGATCGTCTATCCTGGATTGCACGCCCTCGAGCTTCCAGACCTGTTGCGCCCACTGCTCTCCGATGGTCCACCGACGCGACTTCGCGGACTCGAGGATGCCGGTACGTTTGCGGGCACTCGACCTTATGCGCCGGGCGATCCGATGCGCCGAATTCATTGGAAACAGACGGCAAAAATGGGTTTTACTGATGGACGCTTCAACCAATTGATCGTCCGTGAACTCGAGCGGGTCGCGGCGAGCGGTCTGCACGTTCACCTCAATCCGGCGGGTGCTGGCAACCTCGGCGAGATGTACCTTGAGGCGGCGACGCGATTGGCCGCCAGTTTGTTGCACACGGCGTTCGAGGCTGGATTGCGGGTCGCGGTTTCCAGCAGCGATGGTGAAACCGAGGCCGGTTCTGGCATTTTCGCACTCGAGCAGGCACTGACACACCTGGCATTGATCACAGTCGAATCGCAGATGCACCTCGAGATTCCGCTTCCGGCCCCTGGCACGAATTTAATCCTGATCACCATGACCGCTCCGCCCGAGTTGATTGCCGCCGCCATCCGAGCGCGATCCAGGGCTGCCAGGGTTCTGGTCATCGCGCTGCCCGAAGGCTTCTACCTCGAGCCTGGAGAATCGGGTCGCCCCATCAAACGTGCCTTGCCAGAAAGTATCGGTGAACTCGAGGCTCGGGCCGGTTTGCTTGAGGAGGCCGGTGTGCGTGTATTGATCCTTCGCGGAGACTCGAGCGTGCTGAATTTGATCATGCGCTAAAAAATTCGTGTACCCGCGTTTGAGTCACAGGTACACGATTGGTGAAACGGTTGAAACGCTTGAGCTTACTTCTTCAACAGGTCACGGATTTGTGTGAGCAGTTCTTCCTGCGTTGGACCGGCTGGTGCGGCGGGTGCTGGCTTTGGACGTGAGGCGTTGTACGGAACGACGATCACGAAGTACACCACTGCCGCCAGGATCACGAAGCTGACAACATCATTGATGACGTTACCGATCAGGATTGGTCCCAGTTTGATGGCCGAGAAGTCTGGTGCCCCACCGATAGAACCGATGATCGGTGTGATCAGGTTTTTAACCAATGAATCGACGATCTTGCCGAATGCTGCGCCAATCACGACGCCAACTGCGAGATCGACGACGTTACCCTTTAAAATAAAGCTTTTGAATCCCTCGAGCATGATGACCCTCCTTGGGTGATCGGGATGTTCAAACGAACGCAAGTTTGCGTGTCCTGCCGCTTTGAGCTTGTGCGCGTCCCAAAGCAATCGTTCTTCCCGTCACAATCAGTATGTTCAGCTTGGAAGCCAATAAATCGTGGCTTGACCTACAAAAGGTCGAGCTTGACCTAATGATTGACGAACCTTCATGTGCGGTTTACGAGATGGCTTAACGGAGGTTGAGCACGTATCGCCAACCCTTGGATCGAACCAGTTTCACCGCACGGCGAGTCGCCTCGAGATAAACCAAATTGAGGGCAGTTCTCGAGCGTCGAGCCAGCAACAATTCGTCTAGTTGGTCGTTCGAGACAGATTCCAAGCCGCTCGGTTGACCTGAGTCTCGAGTATCTTCGCCACTGAAATGTCGGGCCAGCCCCTCGGCCAACCAGCGCGGCAGGCTTGCGGGTTGTGCCGTATGGAAAACCTCATGTCGAGTTGTGAACTCTAGCAATCCTCGAGCCTTCAGCGCTCCGAGTCGCTGCGTGCGAATCGTTTGACCTTGGGTCGATGCTGCCACGAATGCTGGTTCTCCGGTTGTACTTGCGAAAGCGTTTGCGCTCGAAAACGCCTCGAGCCTGACGGACTTCACTTCGAGCCCGATCTCGGCCAAATCTGTCTGAGCCTTTTTGAAGGTATTGAAAACTGTTGCGAGTTGCGCCTGATCTCGAGAATCGTGCAGCGTGACCGTCAACAATCCAGACTTGAA
>JAYURE010000153.1:0-5816 GCA_043756345.1 Deinococcales bacterium
TGCGCCCGCATCGGATCGGCCTTGAATTGCGCCGCCAACCTCGAGTCCACGTCGCCACGAATGATCGGTGTCAGGTGCTTGACCACGCCACGCAAGCGCCGAATCAACGCTTGGCGCGTGCCCTGCGGTTGCTTACCGACCCAACGCGGATCGCCCTCGCCATCGTTTTGATCCAAGAGTTTGTGCTCGAGGTACGCGACCAACTGCGTGAAACTCGAAATTTTCGCCTTGCCGAGCGCGTTGAATTCGATGCCCGCATCGACCTCTTGCGCGTCCTGTGGGCTCCAATCGTCCACGAGCAAATGCGGTTCTTTGCTGCCATCGTTCGCCGCGAGCCGTGCGAGTTTCTCCTCAAGTTGACCGATTAAAAATCCAAGGTTGAGGCTCGAATCACGATCCGCGAAACAGTACGGCAGCAACCGATCCATCGCAAATTCGCGCAAGGTCCACAAGTACGGCGTGACCCCGGTTGCTCGAGCCGTGGCGCTGTGCGTGATCGCGCCACCGGCAGAATTCGTCGCGGGAGGCGCGAGAAACTGCACGTCCTCGAACGGATGCTGCGGCAAACCACAAGCCGTGTACCGATCACTTGCGATTCCTCGGGCCGCCGCGATCTTGCCCTCCTTGCTGGCGAACTTGGCATTCGGCTGATCCAAAAACAACAAATCCTGACCCTTGACGTTGAAAATCACCGCTTTGGAATTCGCCCGTTCGATGCCCAACGCCTGCGAATTGAAAATGCTGTACAACAAAAACAACGCATACGAAGTTTTCGTTGCCACACCAGACACGCCCGAAATGTTGACGTGCGCCCCGTTCTCGCCATTCAAAAACGCGAAATTCAACATCGCCGGTTCACCATTGCGCAACACGCCCGCAGGCATGACCGTCTCCATCCGATCCCGATACAAGGCCATCTCGAGGTCACGGCCCAACGCCAAATACACGCTGTCACCCGGATGCGGCGGTATGAACTCCTCCGGGTCCACACGGGTCACGATCACGTGCGCGGCGTAAGACACATTCACCGGAATCGTTCCCTCGAGCGCGAGTTTCGTGTCCGAATCGTACTGCACGCCCTCGTGCAATTTTCGCACGGCATCGACCACGCCATAAAAAGAGATGTAATGCCGGTCATCGATTTCGTCTCGGGTCGAGAACGCCGGGGCGCTCGGGCGACGGGTTTTGACGACCACCAGGTCATCGAGTTGCAGCATTTGGCCTTCGTCAATGCCGACCCAGAAATCCAGCGGTGCGCTGTCTCGAGTACCAAGGACGATGCCGACGATTTCGCGTGTGGTTTTGGCTGTGATGCTCATGGGAACTCCAATAGAAGGTTTGGGGCAGACTCGAGGTGGAGGATTTCAGTCCAGTGATCGTTCACTATGTTTCATTGGAGTTGTGTTCATCAGTCTCGTGACGAGAAATTTCGATTCTCTTTTCTCGAGAAGGAAAGCCAACTTGATAAGGAGCGTGGAAATGATATGGCAAGCCACGGTAAAAATTGCAATTTCTTTGACATCTTGATTGACCGAGTATGCAATCTGAGAATTGATGAATCCGAAGAAAAGATAAAAGCCAGTTGATCGGTTGATAATTCTTTCTTTCAGACCCAAAATTGCAACGATCAAAAAAGCGACTGAAATGGCATGGCACATCGAAAGAAAAACCAGCCCGAATGTCATAAATTGTGAAACTTTTGCCGCGCTGAGCATGGCGATGTAAAAATCCGAAAAAAACATCGGAACGATGATGACAATTGCCAACATCTTTATTACGCCAATCAGAAATCGATTCATCATCAACCTATTTTATCCCTTGGCTCGAGAAATGCTCATAGTGGTCCCAGATCGGAATGCTCGCGAGATATCTCTTCTCCGGTATGAATGTGAAAGCCGATAGCGTTTTCATCCCAATAAACGTTGAACCAAAGGTAATCGTCTTTGAGTCCAATCACGCTCGAGGCGTACATGCTGTTGTGTCCAACTCTGTTTTTCTCGTCTAGGTTTTCATCTAAGAAAATAAATCCGCACTCGTAAGAAATGAAGTAACCAATCTTGGGAAAATGGTGGAAAGCAAATTCGAAGTAGGAACTTTCATCTTCTTCGTCTCGAGATAGAGTGGCTTTGACGACCTTCAACGACTTCCGATCAATCAGGATGATTTGGTTGGTGCGATCAAACTCACAAACAACAAGGTTGTGTTCAATTCGATAAACGCTGACGAACTGGCAGTATTTGGCCTGGACATCAACGCTGACAGACTTTCCAAGCGCGTTGCTAAAATAGTTGACGACAAAAAATTCTTTGGTCGGTTGGAAAACCGTTGTGGTTCCTGAAGAATCAACAAACATAGCGGATGGGTTTTCGCCTGTGAAAAGCGAATCCCAAACTTGATATTGCAGGCGTGTTTCAAACTTTCCCATCAGTTTAATCCTCGTCTCGAGCCATCATCTTCTTCTCTCGAGCACGTTCACGATCTGATCCATCACCCGGTTCGCCTCTGGCATCGGCAGCAGCATCCAAACGTGAACCATGCGTTCAACCTCGTGATACGCGAACCTGACACCGAGCGATTCGGCTTTGGTTTTCAACACTCGACAATCTGGGTGCAACACATCGAAGGTTCCAATGAACAACGTGATCGGGGCCAACTCCTCGAGCGTTCCGTACAACGGACTGACCAGCGGATCGTTCAGGTTCAACTCGCCCGCGTACATTCTGGCGGCCTGTTGTAACCCTGAAACGCTCAGCATCGGATCGAGCGCATCGGCGTTCTGAATGCCTGGGTTGGTCATGCTCAGGTCCAGCCACGGCGAAAGCAAAATCAGGTTCGCGGGTTGCTCGAGGTTCGCGGCCCGCAATTGTTGCGCCAGCACGAGCGCCAAACCAGCACCGGCAGAATCACCCATGACCGTGACGTTCTTCGCACCGACAGCGGCGATCAACTCCCGGTATTGCTCGTGTACGAAGCGCACGGTTTCTGGGGCTTGATGATTGGGGGCAAGCGGGTAATCCGGCGCGATCACGGTGCAGCCCAAACGGTCAATCAGTTTGGTCATGAACGCCCAATGCACCGGGTTGAAATTGTACACATACGATCCACCGTGAAGGTAAAACACGTGTTGATGGCTCGAGCCTGAACCCTGCGGCGCGATGGTCCAGACGTTGTGACCATTCACCAGTTGACTCGAGACGCGGTACTTCGAGGTGATGCGATAGGGTGGTTTGGCTGGGGCTGAATTTGGATTGCTCTCGAGCGAAAGCGATGGTTTTTTGACCCGCATGAGCCGGAGGACGGTGGGAATGATTCGACTTTGAATGCTCTGGGTCATGGGGATTCCAATGAGAGATGAGGGTAAAGCTCGAGGTGAGGCGTTTAGGGCAATCTAGAACTGATTTACCGATTTTTGAGCGGATTCGCATAGATCTTGAAAGAAGTTTTCTGGTTCTTTAGGCGTCAAGATGTATACTCCTGACGGAGAATCGATACGAATTGCTTTTCCTTTGGTAATTGTGGCACGTAGAAAAACCTTTTCGCCGTAAATCTTAGTGTCTATAAAGTAAAATGGTGTTCTTTTAAAGTATGTTCTAAGATCTTGATAATTTAGATCGTATTCTGAAATTTCTTCATAAATAAGAGGAATTTTTTCCTCTGTGGAATATGATTTTATGATGAGAATATTTTCGGAAATAATATATTCAGTCGAATAATAACTAGATAAATTGCTAATTTGCGAAGCAAAAAGCCCAAATATAATTACGGGAAAGATAAAACCGTGTCCCCAAATAATTAAAAATATTGAAAAGATCACTATCGGCAAACCGTTTCCAAGCACGTCATTTATCGGGAATGCCAAACGATATTTTTTTGGTACAGTGTCTTTCAATTCAATCCCCGGCTCGTCTCGAACAACGATGCCTGCTCGAGCGCACGCCCGGAACCTAATTGGGCTTCCTCGCGTTCCCGCAAGAATTCGGCCTGCAAAAACGCTTGAATCCGGCGGCGCACAATGCCAATGTCACCCATGCGTCGGCCCATTTCGGCCTCCAGGAACGCGACGGGCATCAGTTGTTGTGGCGCTCGAGGATCGCGGAAGCTTTTCGCGGCCAGGCGTGGCAGGTTCTGACAGGTCCAATCGGCGACCCGTTGCGCCCATTCAAAGCCTCGGTCGCTGTAAACCTCGAGCCGCACCACGCCGGAGAGTCCTTGGTGCCATTCGACGGGTTGCGCGAGGCGCAAGTACCAACTGTAGCGGCGTTCGCCTATCTTGAAAATTGGGCTGCGATGGCCTTGCAACAGCGCAAACAGCGTGCGTTGCTCACGGGGCGGAAGGCGCAAATCGTGCAGTGTTTTGACATACCCGAGGCTCCCATCGAACGCCTGCTCGAGCGGCAGGGTTCCGTCGAGGATCAGCAGGTCGTCGCCCAAATCCAAATCTCGAGCGAGTTTCTTCTCGTGGGTTCGCATCAGGTTTTGCAACGTCTGCTCGAGTTGATTCTCCTGGTTGCCATCGTCCTTGATCCCGTGCGCCTCGTAATTCAAATGCCCAAGTTGATTGCCCAACGCCGGAATCCGCAAGCCCGGATGCTCGAGTTGTGAGCCCAGAATCAGCACGCGGCTTGGGTTCGCCTCGATGATTTGCGCTTTGCCGTTCGTCTCGAGTTCCGCGAGGCCCACCGAGTACGTGCCCAGCAAGCCTGGGGCGCTCAGCGTGTTCCCAGAATCTTCCCATTGCGCAAAGACTTTCGCCTCGAGCCTGCGTCGCCCATCAATGAAAAACAACCTCGAGAAACCGATGTTCACCCGAGATGTTTGCACCGGTTGCCAAACCTCGAGTTCGCAATGCAAATCCACCGCGTCAAACCCCAATGCCTCGACGCCCGCCTGCGTGTGCAAGCTGGTGTCGTACTCGGGAGCCCACGGCTCGAGGGTCAGGCGCATTTCTGTTCCATTCGGAATGGCAGTGTACCAGTCTGGGGATGCGCGAAACAAACCGGCTCGAGGTTTTGCGTGTGTGAGGGGGTTCCAGTGGATGTTCTGGCGAGGGCGACCACAAGGGATCGCCCCTACAAAAATCAGGTTTTGTAGGGGCAACCTTTATGGTTGCCCTCTCGAAGCGAGGACCAATTTCGTCCAATGTTGCGCCTCGAGTTATCCTGCCATTATGAAACGCCTCAACCTCGCACTGGTCGGTTTCGGAAATGTCAATCGCGCCCTGATCGGGCATTTGGACCGCAAGGCCGCCGAATTGCGTGAACAATACAACCTCGAGTATCGGGTCACGGGTGTCTTCTCGAGACGGCTTGGTTTTTTGGCCGATGCGAATGGTTTGGACACGGCTGCCTTGCTCGAGGATCGCAAGCTCGAGCTTGAACAAGTTGCAAGTTACGAGGCGTGGCTCGAGGTGGCGAAACCGGATGTGGTGTTTGAGGCTTCAAGTTTGGACCCGTACACCGGTCAGCCCGCGATTGATTACTGCCGTTTGGCGCTCGAGCGTGGCGCTCATGTGGTCACGGCGAATAAAGGGCCGATTGTTCATGCGTTTCGGGAATTGGATGCCTTGGCGAAATCCAAGGGTGTGCGTTTTTTGTTCGAGGCGACGTTCATGGGTGGCAGTCCGATTTACAGTTTGTTCCGCGAGACGCTGCCAACCGCCAAACTCTTGCAATTTCGTGGTTTGCCGAACTCCACCAGCACGGTTGTTCTGAACGCCATCGAAACCGGCTCGAGTTATGACGAAGGCATCAGGCAGGCCCAAGACATGGGCATTGCCGAAACCGATCCGAGTTACGACGTGGACGGCTGGGACAGTA
>JAYURE010000154.1:0-2138 GCA_043756345.1 Deinococcales bacterium
CCTGACGGACTGGCTGGCCCAACGGTCGGCACGCTCTTGGGCACTGGCATCGGCGGCATGCTGACCTGGGAAGAACAATCCAAAATCATGTACGAACGCGGCGCGGATCGGCTGTCACCATTTTTCATTCCCATGATGATTGCCAACATGGGTTCCGGGCAAATCGCTATGAAATACGGATCAACCGGCCCGAGCAGCACCGTTGTGACCGCATGCAGCACTGGCACGGTAGCGATTCACGATGCTTACCATTTCATCAACCGTGGCGATGTCGAAGTCATGATCGTCGGCGGTGCGGAGGCCGTCGTCACACCCATGACCATGGGCAGTTTCGGCAACATGGGCGCACTCTCAAGCCGCAACGACAGCCCGGAAACCGCCTCGAGACCGTTCAGCAAATCCCGAGACGGCTTCGTGCTCGGTGAGGGCGCTGGCGTGATGATCCTCGAATCGCTCGAGCACGCGCAACAACGTGGCGCTCGAATTTACGCCGAGGTGCTAGGTGCGGGACTGGCCGCCGATGCGTACCACATGACCGCCCCGGCCCCACAGGGACGCGGTTACGCCCTGGCGATGGAACGCGCCCTGCGCAACTCCAAAGTCAACCTCGAGCAAGTTGGCTACATCAACCTGCACGGCACCAGCACCCCAATGAACGACCTGGCCGAAACGCAAGGCATCAAATCCTTATTCGGCGATTACGCTTACAAACTCGCCACCTCGAGCACGAAATCCATGACCGGACATTTGCTTGGGGCAGCCGGAGCCATCGAAGCGATTGCCACCGTGCAGGCGCTTTACACTGGCATCTTGCCACCGACCACGAATTACACCGATCCCGACCCAGAATGCGACCTTGATTACATCCCGAACGTGCCTCGAGAATTGCAAGTCGAATACGCGATCTCCAACTCGAACGCTTTCGGTGGTCAGAACGCCAGCGCGGTTTTCAAACGCTTCCAGTAATCCCAAACTGAACCTTCAAGCTCGAGCCTTGTGTTCGGGCTTTTTTCATGGCTCGAGTTTTCATGATCCCCGTGCTTCGCGGTAGGGTACGCACATGACCTCGAGCACCACTCCGACTCCTTCACCAGTCCCCATTGTGCACGCCACACTTTCCCCTCGTGGCGTGGACCGCTACAAAACCGGTCATCCCTGGATTTACCGCTCGGACGTGATCAGCACGCCAGAAGAACCCGGCCTGTACCAAGTCAAGGATGCTCGAGGAAAAATTCTGGGTTGGGCTGCCGTGAATGCCAAGTCTGAAATCACGGTGCGCTTCTTGACACGCTTCGATGAACCGGCGAATACGGCCTTGCTGGTACGCCGACTCGAGCAGGCGATTGCGTACCGTGAGACCTTGAACATTGATGCCGATTCGTACCGCTTGGTGCATGGTGATGCCGATGGCCTGCCAAGTTTGGTGATCGACAAGTACGCCGATGTGCTCGTGGTGCAAAACGCTTCCGCCGCGCTCGAACCGCACTTGGACGCGCTGCTCGAAGTGTTGATTGAACGCTTCCGACCCGCAGGTGTGCTCGCCCGATTCGACCATCGCAACCGAGCGTTTGAAGGACTCGAGCAGGAAGTGTTTGTGGCGCATGGCAAGGTCAACAAACGCATCACCGCGACAGAGGGTGAGGTCAAATTTTTTGTCGATCCTTACGAGGGCCAGAAGACCGGCGCGTTTCTCGATCAGCGAGAAAACCGGCTCGCACTTGCCAAGCACGCTCGAGGTCACGGGCTGGATGTTTTCTCGTATCACGGTTCATTCGCGCTGCACCTCGCACAAAAATGTGCCACCGTGGACTGCATCGACTCGAGCGCACCAGCCTTGGAACGCGCCGCCGAAAACGCGACTTTAAACGGCCTGTCCAACCTCGAGTATACGGTCGGCAATGCCTTCGAGATCATGCGTGAACGCGAACGTGCCAACCAGAAATACAGCGTGATCGCGGTCGATCCGCCCGCGCTCGCCAAAGCGCGACGCGACCTGGAACGCGCTTACGCCGCGTACAAAGAAGTCAACTTGCGTGCCTTGCGATTGCTCGAGCCTGGAGGCATTCTCGGCACCGCCAGTTGCAGTTACCACCTGCTCGAACCCGACTTTTACGCGATGCTGCGCGATGCCGCCGCCG
>JAYURE010000155.1:0-5813 GCA_043756345.1 Deinococcales bacterium
GGGCTTTTTCGTCGGTCAAACCCAAAACGGCGGCGCGGGTTTTTTGGCGGCCATGCTCGAGGTAGGTTTGCAGTTCAGCTTTTGAGTACACGCGATCTGGCAGCACGCCCGCTGGGTCAAATTCCTCGAGTCCGAATGGTGCGGGTGGTGCGAATCCGTCTGGTGATTCCGAAAGTCCAAAATCCAACCAGAAGAGTGTGTGATAGGTGATGTACCAAAATTGCGGTTCTCGAGTTTGATCGCCCCAAACTTCTTCCGGGCAATCGTGCATGGCGTTCTCGAGCATTTGAATGGCTGCACCAAATTGCTGCCAGAGGATTTGTCTGAAAGTCTCTTCCATACTTCAGTTTACGCGGCGATGGCACGGTCTCGAGTTGTGGCCGGTGCGAGTTTGGTACGGGTCGCGGCGTTTTTGAGTTTCAGTTGAATTTTCGGATTGCTGGTCAGGTCAATCGCTCGAGTGGTCGTGTTGGTGATGACCGCATTCGCGTCTGCTCCAGCCTCGAGCAGTGCTTTGACGATGTTGACGTGTCCGTGTTCGCTGGCGTGATGCAGTGCCGTCCAGCCGTGCGTGTCGCGTTGGTGCGTGGTGGCGTTGTGAAAGCTCAGCCATTCGAGGACGCGCTTTTCGTTGCCGAGGGCGCTGGCCTCGAGGATGTTGAGTTTCACGCCGAGGTGCGCGAGCACGTTCGCCACGGCGCGACGGCGGTAACGCAATGCCAGCAGGATCGGGCTGGTGCCGAGGTCGGTATCAAGCAGCCAGCGGTGCTCAAGGGCGAGCCGGTGAACGGCGGGCAGGTCGCCTTCGCGGACGGCGCGGAGAAAGTGGCTGCGCGGATCGTCGGCCTGTGCGTAACTGCCTCGGGCGCTGCTCGAGCCGTTGATGCCCGAGTGGATGCTCGGCAGGGTGCTGTTTTCGGTCGCCTGGAGTTTGACGTAGTTACGCATATGACAGAATTCTAGAATCTATTCGGCGAAATTGCAAGCGGTATTCTGTCATCAGCGAAACGATTGAACCCGGTACAGAATCCCTCAAGATCCTCGAGATTGGTCCGACGTGACAGACGTGACAGTAGCGTTCGAGGCAATTCATGCTGTCCTCCTCGGCCTGAATGTTTGGCGACTTCAGGTGAGTGCAGGACGTTCGCTTATCCCAAACTCACGCTCTTCAGGTACACCAAAGGTCACAGACTCGAGCGTTGGCATCGGCTCACGCTCACGTGCGGAAAAGGCATCACATTCCCCCAGTTCATTCCAAGGAGGACATCCACATGTTCAAAACCTCGAACGCCTCAACGTTTGCTCGTCCACTCGCATTGCTGAGCATTGCGCTGGCATCGTGGATGATCGGTTGCAACACCTCGAGTGGCGATTCAAACCCAACCGAGACCGTCCAGACCATTCAGCAAGGTCCACAACTTCACTCTCAAGCGTTTTCCAACGCCGTTCAAGATGGTTTCGGGATTCAACTGCAAGACTTCTCCAACGCCAACCTCGACCGTGCTACACAGGCCGGATTCAAACTGGTTCGCTTGGACATCTGGTGGGACGAAGTTGAATCGGTCAAAGGGCAGTACAATTTTAAGCGATACGATGACATCGCCAGCCGTATGAAGGCTCGAGGCCTACGCCCGATGTTCATTCTGGACTTCAACAACCCGCTCTACAGTGGGAAAAGCGATATGGATGCCATTGACACGACGGCAGAAATCAATGGCTTCAAAGCCTACGCCGTGGCGACGGTCAAACGTTTTCAAGCGACCTACAAACCCATCTGGGAATTTTACAACGAACCCAACCGTCTCGATTTCTGGAAACCCGAGCCAAATTTTCGGCAATACGTCAACCTGGTCAAGGCCACCGTACCAGCCATTCGTCAGGCCGTACCGAGCGCCTACATTGTTGGACCGGCCCTGGGACACTACCCGTATCCAGATGCGATTTCGGACCCGGATGACAAACTCGATTACTGGTATCTAGAGCAGGCTTTTCAAGCCGGACTTCTCAATCACCTCGATGCCGTCAGCGTGCATCCGTACCTCCTGACAGAACCCGAATCTGCCAGGCACGTTTATCACTACCTGCGAGGACTGATCGCAAAGTACAAACCCGCAGGCAAGACCATCCCCGTGATCAGCAGCGAATGGGGCTACAGCACCGGCAGTTACTTCGTCACCAGCGAACAGGTTCAAGCCGATTACCTGACCAGAATGTACCTGATCAACATTCTTGAAGGAGTACCCGTCTCCATCACGTTCAAACTCGAGTACGTGACGTTTGGACCAGAGGCGGACGCTTGGGAAAAAGGCTACAGCCTGTACAGGGCCAACGGTCAAGCCAAAATAGCGGTTGGTCAATTGAAAACCATGATGACGACACTGAACGGTTTGTCGTTTGTTCAAGAACTGCCCGCGAGCACCAATGATTACGTGATGGAATTCTCGAACGCCGCACAAAGCAAAACGATTTCCGCCGCATGGACGACAGGAACCGCACACACGGCCACGGTTTACGGCAAGAAATTGCAACTCTCGAGCAAACCCATTTACGTGCCGAAATAGAACAACGGATGGGATCAAAAACGCGAGCAGTTCCAATCGGGCGCATCGTAACAATGTTCTCCTTTCAACTCGAGACTGAACCAGAATGTGCCACGCTCAGGGTTAGATCTCCGGTGTCAATCCGAGCCGCAACGTGTACGGAGCATCACCAGTCTTCGTCCGATAGCGTCCGATCAAATGACACAACTCGAGTTGCAACGCCTTAGCATCTTCGCGGCTGAGCATCAAGCCTTCGTCCCAAACGTCAATCAAGGCTGGATCGTCGTCCGAAAGAAAATTCCAATGCGCGGCCTCCTCGAGTGCCGCGTGCTGTCGGATCTTGCCGTTCTCGAGCGAGAAACGAACGCCCCAATCGAATTCACCCGAGTTCAATTCATGCTGCGCCTCTCGAGCTTTCAGGGCAACGGTGGTCAGGTTGTGTGCGAAGCGTTTGGCTTTCGCGGCGTACTCCTGCTCGAGCAACGTTGCCGGATTCATCGCGGGCGTGAACGCATACGGCACGAAAAATTGCCAGGCGATGGCGCGGTAAAACCGAATCGCTCGTCCGGCTCGAGCCTCCTCGCGGGTACAGGTCACGAGTCCGCTTTGGCACAACCGCTCGAGTTGATACTTGCAGGTGTTCAATGGCCAGCCGAGCGCATCACTGATCTGTTGCAGGCTGCGTTCAGATTCGATCAGGACGCTCAGCAACTCGAGGGTTTTGGGTTGGAACATCAATGCTGCCGTTTCAGGATTTTCGATCACAGCCTGATCTCGAGTTTCCCGATCTCGAGTCTGTTCAGCCCTACTGCGAGAAGCTTGTTTCATTCGCACTAGGCTAGCATCTATCGTGCGACCATGAAGATTCACACCATCACCACCGGCACCGTGACGATCAAACACTCGCAACTCGAGCCCCGTCATCCGATTTTTCCAGTTCAAATTTTGCGCTTGTTGCGTGACCCGAATTGGACCGCGCCGCTGCCAATCAATGCCTTTCTGATCGAGCATCCTGAAGGTCCGATCCTCGTCGATACTGGAGACGTTGGCGGCCTGATGCCATCTGGAATTCCGCGACGAATCGCCAAAAAGTTTGTGCAACCCAACGAGGAAATTGGAGCGCAACTCAAAGCTCGAGGAATCGCTGTGAAGGATTTAACCGTGGTGCTGACGCATTTGCATGGCGATCACGCGGGCGGATTGCCACAACTCGAGAGCGCAAGAATTTTGGTAACGAAAAAAGAATTCGAGAACGCCTTCAGTTTAATGGGACGCATCTCGAGCATTCCCGAAACGCTGCCCGCAGATTTCAAACCCGAACTGTTTGAATTCACCTCGAGCCCGATTCAGAATTTTTCGCAGTCGTACCCGCTGGCCGAAAATGTTTGGATTATGCCCACGCCGGGTCACACGAACAACCATATCTCGGTGCTGGTCAAACGCGACGACCATTGGATTGTGATTGCGGGCGACGCCGCGTACTCGCAGGCGCAAATGCTGCGCGAAAACATGGACGGCATGAACATGAATCCTCGAGCAACCGTTCAGAGCGTGCGCCAAATCAAAACGTTCTGCGCGAACAACAAAACGATTTTCTTGCCCTGTCACGATCCAGAATCCGCCCGTCGGCTCGAGCAACTCGAGTTCGTGCGGGTGTGAGCGTGATACGTTTCTGACATGCCCGAATCCCTGTCACCTATCCCCTTCCTGCAAGACCTGATCCGCACACCCAGCATGCCCGGAGAGGAAGCACAAATTGCTGCCCGCGTGCTCGAGGAGATGCGCAAGCTTGGATTTGATGCCGCTTGGACGGATGCGAAAGGCAACGCCTTCGGCCTATATCGCGGCCTCGAGCGCAGTCCCGCTTGGATGCTGATGACGCACCTCGATCACATCGATGTTGGCGACCTGAGCCTGTGGGAGCATCCGCCGTTTGCCGGAATTCTCGAGGATGCCGGACTCGAAAGTGCCTGTGTGCATGGGCGCGGTGCGGTGGACATCAAAGGGCAGCTCGCCACGCACGTTTATACGGTGGCGAACATGATCGCTCGAGGTCTCAAACCCAAACGTGACATCGTGGTGGTCGCACCCGTCTTTGAAGAAATCGGTGGCGAAGGCGCAGAATTCATGTGCAAGCACTTGCCCTTGCAAACCCCGGACGGCTCGAGCATTTCCTTCGGAGCCTGCATTGTCGCCGAGCCCAGCAGCAACCGCGTCATGCTCGGGCATCGTGGCGTGTCAAGGGCGACGGTCAGTTTTCACGGCGAGGCGCACCATGCGAGCTTCGGGTTGTACGACAAAAATCCGCATTTTGTGCTCGGAAAATTTCTCGAGCGTCTGAGTAAATTCACCATGCCGACGCATCCGGTGCTCGGCTCGAGTTCGATCAATCCAACGGTGATTCATGCCGATACCGTCTCGAACAACTTGACCCCGAACCGCATTGACTTGGTGCTCGATTGGCGAACCACCACCGAAACCGGCGATGACGTGCGCCAGATTCTTCGTGGCCTGACAGAAGGTTTACCCGCCACGTTTGAAAGTTACGACGATTGGGACTCTGGTCCCGGCGGCCTGAAACAACCCGGCTTCTACACGCCAGCCAGCAACCCGCTCGTGCAACAACTGCAAGCGGCTGTCCTCGAGAAGAACCCGAACGCACTCGAGCCTGGAATCTGGCAATTCGCCACCGACGGACGGCACACACAGGCCGCAGGCATTCCCACAGTTGGCTTCGGACCCGGCGATGGAACGTTAGCGCACACCACCCGAGAACGTATTGACGTCGCCGAGATGACCTGGCACATGGAAGTCCTCGAGAAATTCCTGCTCGAGCACACGCCTTGAAAGCGAGTGGAAAGTTCAAAGTTTAAAGTGGAAAGACAAAGCTCAAGCCTGTGATCTGAGCCGTTTCTTTTCACCTTCCACTTTTCACTTGTTTCCCGCTCGAGCCACGACGATGAATTCGCCGTCTTTGTGACCAATCGGGTCTTGATTCCAACCACCATAAATCTGTTCGACTTCAAAGCCAGCGTTTTGCAGTGATGACCGGAGTTCTTGTTCGCTACGAAACCGCAATGTGTTTTTACTGAGCAATTCCTCGCTCGAGTCCGAAAATTGGTAGTGAATCACGAAGGTCACGTTCTCGCCCGTGACATCCACAACCTCAACCCAAAGCTCGACCGTGCGACCATCGGGCAAGCTGACCTGTTCGCGTGAATCGACCGGATTCCATGCCTCCCAACCTCGAGCGTTCGGATCGCGGGAATCAAA
>JAYURE010000156.1:0-5812 GCA_043756345.1 Deinococcales bacterium
GTCCAACTCGAGAATACCCTCACAATCCCTTCGCATCAACCCTTGGAGAACACATGAAAAACGCCCCGTACAGTCTCGCCGGTCAAGTCGCCCTGATCACCGGATCATCCAAAGGCATCGGTAAAGCCTGCGCGATTGCACTCGCCGAAGCTGGGGCCGACATCGTGCTCGGCTTGCATGATGTTCACTCGGCTCGAGCTTTGATCAAACAAATCCAGAAACTTGGCCGCAAAGTCCTGGCGGTACAAATGGATGTTTCCAACATGGAACAAATCTCGAGTGCGGTCGCCACCGCGCACAAGCATTTCAAACGCATCGATATTCTGGTCAACAACACCGGCATCGGTGCGGCCAGTCCCGCCGAAGATGTCAGCGAACACGATTTTGACGCGACAGTTGCCGTTAATTTGAAAGGCACGTTTTTTGTTTCGCAAGCCGTGGGTCGGATCATGATCAAACAACGCCGAGGCCGAATCATCAACATTGGATCGCAGGCCGGATTTGTGGCCCTGCCAACCGAAGCGATCTACTGCATGACCAAAGCTGCGATCTCGCACCTGACCAAATGCTTGGCGCTCGAGTGGGCGGCGTACAACATCACGGTCAATGCGGTCGCGCCAACCTTCATCGAAACGCCGGGAACGAAAAAATGGCTGGACGACGCGGCATTCCGCGAGTCGGTCAAGCGCCGCATTCCGCTGGGCAAGATTGGCAAGCCCGAGGACGTGGCACGACCCGTGGTCTTCTTGGCCTCGAGCGCAGCATCAATGATCACCGGTGCGACACTGATGATCGATGGTGGTTGGACGATTCAGTAACACCGTAACAACTCACGAAAATTCATTCAACTCGAGCCTGACCTGAAAACGGTGCGCTCGAGCCGGAATGCTGGCGTTCATGTGTTTTCCGCATGAACCTGGCCCGGCTCGGGCATAGCGCTGTGATCACTGTACAAAAACCAAAACGATGATCAGAAACCAAGAAAAGCCTGACCAGGACGGCATTTTCTATTTCACGATCAGGGTACGGTCCGAGCGCAAACTGATCTCAAGAAAGCGAACGAGCACAGCGGAGGCCAAATGAACCAAAACGAACACACTCGAAATTCCAAACCTCAAGCCCACCCGCAACAAGGAGAACACCCATGAACCAGCAACTCAACAACAGTGAAAACCAACCCGCAGCCCTCGAGACCAAAGAAGCAAAAACCATGCGCAACCTGAGCCGCAATGCCATGACCGTGACCGCCTTCACCGCCCTCGCGCTGTTCTTCGGAGCTTGCTCTCAACCAGAACTGACCCAAATCAACTCTCAAACCAAAGGGCCGCACGAAATCACCGATACTTTCACGCAAGAAGGTCCAGATGTACCAGCCAGCGCAGAAGACCTGGCCGAACTTGACGCACTCGAATCCGGTCAAGCCGACATTGACCCGCAAGCCATCATCGTTGTCCCAGTCAATGATCGAATCGCCCCAACAGTGGTGCAATTCTACCCTCGAGACAAATCGCAATATGATTTCTCGGGAACAGCTTGTCCGACCATCGGCTTTTCTGAAACCATGAAACACAGCACGATTAAGTCGGCCTTCAAGATCATTGTCACACCACCCGGCGGCAAGCCGTACATCCCCAAAGGACGATTCCGTTGGTTCATCGATGCCCCATACGAACCCGGTGGTCCAGCCATGGTGGACACCGTCGAATTCTGCCCAAACCTCGAATTGAAAAACCTGAGCACCGTCCGTTGGGGCGTTAATCGCAAAGTCACAGACTTGGCAGGCAACAAGCTGAAAACCGCAAAAAGCTGGAGCTACCGGGTTTACAACTGAATTCAACTCCGGCAGCATCCTCGAGACCAACCCAGACAACGATCCTCAATCTCGAACCTGATTGAGGATCGCTCGAGGCAAAGCCCACATTTTTTTGAGATTTCGCTGTCCCCGACAGTACAAAGCAGCGATTTCATGCACGGGATTTTGGTTGGCGTTATGATCCGCCCGACACATTATTCGCATCGATTTCTGTAGGGGGTTTGTATGAAGCAACTGAAATTGCTGGCTGGCGCTGTTCTGTTCTCGTTGGCTGTGGCCTGCGGTGGCGTACCAAACGAAATCATCAGCACCGATCTCGAGGATCTGACTTCACCCGATCTCGAGGTCACGGTTCCATTGATGGATGTGGCTGACGATGCGTTGTTTGCGGCAGGGGCAGGAAACGGTGATGTTGGCGGACGCTGGTACGCTTCGGCCTCACCAATCAACAATGCGCTGGTAGCTGCAACCACGAAGATCAAGGTGGAATTCCGGGCGGACATGAAAAAGGCCACGGTTCAAAATGCTTTCCGGGTTTCGGCCAAGTACGTGAAAAATGGCAAGACGGTCACGCAATCCGTGAGTGGGCGTTTTGCATGGTCGGCGGGTGACACCAAGTTGTCGTTCACGCCAAGCAACATGCCGGGTAAAGCCAACGTAACTTGGAGAATTGGCAACGGAGCAAAAACAGAACTGCTCGAGCCAGTCACGCCATTGAACCCGCAGAAGTACCGCACGAAATAACCTTTTAAACTTGAATGGGGTGCGTTCTCGAGCGCATCCTTTTTTGTGGTCTGCGGCTCCAGTCTTAAGCAGTCCTCAAGATCCGTCCATCCGTAAACTCAAGATACCGTTTTCGCCCCCCATCATCGATCATCACTTTGGCGAGCAAATCACGTCCAGCGATGGCTCGAGCACGAATTTCTTTGGCTTCTTTTGATTTGCGTTGCTCGAGGATCTGCGCGAGTTCCGCTTGAATTTCCCAGGTTTCGCGTGCCAGTTGCATGGCCTGCGCGAGTTTCAGTGCGGTCTCGAGGTGATTTTGCGCAATCTCGAGGTTGCCTGCGATGCGTTCGAGTGCGGCTTCGGCTCGCAGGTGCGAAACCCGGTGGCGTGGCAAATTTGGCATCATTGCGGCTCGGGCTTCCAGGCTGGCACGAGCGAGTTTGATGTCTGTGCGGGCCAGGGCTTCGGTCTCGAGAGGCCAGTAGGTGCAGAAGATCGGGTCGAGCACAAGCGGCCATTGGCGTTGCTCGAGAGAGCGTTTGGCGTGAGTGAACGCCGTGTCCCAATCGCCTTGCAAGGCATGAACGGCACACAGTTCTGACTCGAGGTATTCGCGGGCCATCTGAAATTGATCCTCATCAAAGGTGTTGGTCGCCTGCGCCTCTCGCAGCAAGGTTTGGGCCGTCTCGAGGTTGCCAAGCGCCAGGTGCGCCAATGCCTCGAGTTCAAGCAGGTTGTTGCGGGCTTCTGGTACGGCGATTTGGTGCAGTTCGGCAATTTCTTGCAGGGCACGGTCATACGCGCCGGTCTCGAGCAACCAATGCAGGCGTGGGATGTGAACCCAGACCCGTGAAGGCAAGTTCCAATCACGGGCCGCCTCGAGTGCCTGATCGATAAACGGCAGGGCTTCGGCAGTTTTGCCGAGCGCTAGTTTGAGAAGTGCAAGTTCTTTGAGAAAGTATGGCGGGTTGGTTGGCGTCTCGAGCGATTGGTTGTACTGCACGGCTTGGGTCCGTTGCGCTTCGGCTTCTCCAAATTGGCCAAGAAAGGACAGCCAGACCGCCACATTGTTCTGATTGTTGATCAAAAGGTGATCGCTGGATTGCGAACCGATGCCAGGAAAATCCAGGTCACGCAAGAACGAACTTGGCCCTCCAGTGCGGTGCAGCGTGGCGGCGTACTCGAGGGCAGCCTCGGCGTGACGCAAGCCAAAACGCATTTGTTCGAGTGGCGTTTCAAACTCGAGGTTGAGCGCAACCGTGGCGATGCGTCCTTCTGCCAACGCCAGCAAATCCAATTGCCCCAAGAGCTTTGCCAATTCGAGCAGGCGTTCAACGAGTTGACGCACACGTTCAGGTCCGTTCTTGCGGTTTGCGTGGGCTCGAAAAGTCAAGAGGAGGATCGCGTTGAATTCCAGTTCGGCATCGCTGCGTTCGTTTGAGAGTTGTACCAGTTCCTCGAACACCTGCATCTCGAGTTCGGGTCTATCTGTGTACTGGTAGATGTTGGCGAGGCGTTTGTAAAGCGTAAAGATTTCCTCGCGGCCAAAGAGTTGAATCGCGTCAGCATCGGCGGGCAACGTGTGCAAGATTTGTCGCGCCCGTTCAAAATCCCGGATCGCATCCTCGAGCGCCCAAAGGTTGACATACGCATCGCGTCCAGCTTCACGGCTGTATTTGAAGATCAAGTCAGGTTGTTCGCTGGCGACCGCGAACCGCACCAGGGTCGCGGCGGCGATTCCAGCTTGATCACGCAGTACGCTCAAAGCTCGAGTGTTGAGGAGTTGCTTGGAGGATCGTTGAATGCCCGAGAGCGTGGTTTCAAACAGCAGGTCGTGCGCGAATCGAGCGCCGCGCAGAATCCCGGCGGCCTCGAGTTCTTCGCTGGCGTTGGCGAGCCTCAGTGCGTCCGTCTCGAGCACCATCGCGGCCCGTTCGAGCGAGTATTCCTGACCCATCACGGCGGCAACACGCACCAGGTCTCGGGCGGGTTTGGAGAGGCGCTCGAGGCGTTGTGAGATCACTTGATTGACCTTCAAGGACCGTGGCAGGCCACCTTGCGTGCGCATCTGTTCGAGGTTGGCGGCGTTCAAGGTTTGACCGGTCATTTCGCGCAAGGATTTCAAGGTCTCGAGCACGAACAATGGGTTGCCGCCCGTGACTTTGGCAAGCGTTTGCGCCAGGTCATGAACTTCGCTGCCCGTCTCGGTGCTGGCCTCGAGTTGGAACAGCAGCGTCTCGAGGTCGTTGGCGGCGAGCGGTTCGAGTTCGACGAGCACGCCCTCATTGCGGTCGAGCGTGTGTTTGACCCGCGTCTCGAGGTCGGCGGGCAGTTCGTGCGGACGGTAGGCGTACAGAATTCGCAGGCGTTCACGGGCATCGTATTCCAGGGTCTCGAGGGCGAAGCTGGTGACTTCGCTGCTGGAAAGATCGGTGAATTGCGCGTCGTCGTACAGAAGTGCGACCATGTTCTCGAAGCTTTCGACAACTTGCGTCAAGGCCGCCGCGACCGCCTGCATGAAACGCAACTTGCCCTGCTCAGAGGAGATTTCTGGTGCCTCGCCGAGTTCGGGCAAAATTCTGGCGAGTTCGGCGTTGACCCAGGCGGGCAGCGTGACCGGCGCAGATTTCAGGAGCACGCGCAAATGCCGGGCCAGGCTCGAGTACGGCACGTTCGCATCGCCGGGCCGGTTCTCGAGGGTCACGAATGCGCCGTGTGCAGTCAAGAATTCGCGCATCAATCTAGATTTTCCCGAACCGGGTTCGCCACTGACGAACGAGATCGATCCGGCATTCCAGGCATCCTCGAGCAGTTGCCATTCGCGTTCGCGGCCCACGAATGGCGCGATTTGTGTGGGGGCAATCGTTCGAGTTTTCGGCGCGATGACTTCCGGCTGAACAACCGGGCTCGAGATTTCTGGCACACCGGCACGGGCTCGTTCGGCGAGCGCCTGCGTGGGAGCGGCGGGCGCAATGCCCAATTCTCGCTCGAGGATGGTCTGACACGCCTTGTACGCCTCGAGCGCCCCAGATCGGTCATCAGATTCGAGGTGCAATTCGATCACGGCACGGTGCGCGGCCTCGTTCAGGTTGTCAAGCTCGAGTCGTTTGCGGGCCGTGGCGAGTGCGAGCGGCACATGACCTGTTCCCGCCTGGACCCGAGCTAAACGTTGCAGAACCGCATCGAAATCTCGTCGCGTGGCCTCGCGACGCACCTCGAGCCAATCGTCAAAATCGAACGCATCGGGCAACGAAAACCCGGCCATGAATTCGC
>JAYURE010000157.1:0-2135 GCA_043756345.1 Deinococcales bacterium
GTGCTGTTGTTCCTGTGATCAGACTCAGATTCAAGTCTTTGAATCTGTAAAAAGTGTGCACAAAAAGGATGTGCTCGAGAATGCAATCGCATTCTCGAGCACGGTTCATCTGTTCGCATGGTCCTGTTTGGAATTTACTTGATCGCGCCGTTCAAGCCGTTCGGGAAGAAGCCGCCCTTGCCGGTGCCGCCCAAGTAAACGATGGGCAAGACCTCTGCCGTACTGCGGCTGAACGCAATCGAGTTTTCATCGGTTGGCAAGATGTTGCCCTTGCCGTTGTCTGGCGTATTCAAGATGCCTTGGTCCTTGCCGCCGCCGACTTTACCACGCAAGTCCGAGATCGCTTGGACGATCTGAGAAACTTTCAAACCGGCTGCCGCGACGACATCTTTTTGGCTGTACAAGAGCGTGCGAATCTCGCCTGCGTGGTACGCTTCGACCGCAAGAATTCCGGCGGCGGCCTCGAGAAAGCCTGGGTTGGTCAACAGTGGCGATGCGCCCTTGTAGGCGGTCACGCCGACGTCCTCGAAGATGAATGCGCCGTGCAAGAAGAACAAGGCGTTGGCGTAAGGATCAAAACCGGTCAGTGCATTGTTCGATGCGGCCTTGCCTGCGGCCTCGAAGGCTCCGCCGACACCACCGATGTCGATCTGTGGACGGGCTACTGCGGCAGCGCCGAGGGCCTTGCGCAAGAACTTGACGTGATTTTCTTCGTCGATGGCAATCTCTTCGATGTACGCTTTGACTGCCGCATCGATGGGTTGACCGGTGTAAGTCAACTTGCGTCCACCGGTTGAGGCTGGACCGCCACCAGAATCGGCATCGAAGAGGCCACGACCGAAGGCGGCCTGCAAGTAAAATTCGGCCTCAAGGTACTCGAGGTTCAAGGCGAAGTTCAGCACATCGGCGTCGATATCCGGCTTGGCGGCAATGATCGGCGTTGCGCAGGCTGCGAGGGCTGCACCGGCTCCGAGAAGTCCAAAGTTTTGCAAGGCCTGACGGCGATTCATTTTGTTGTTCAACATGGTGTCCTCCAAAGAACTGTGATCTGGTTTGTGTCGGGATTCGGATTGTTGATCTGGCGGATTTGTTTTGGCGTATGCGACCTCCGTTCGAATGATTGATCGGACACCGTAGGACTCGAGTCATCCGGTCTGAACCCACAGCCATGCTGAGGTTCAAACAGTTGTCATCTCGGGCCATTCGATTTTCGGTGATTCAATGTGTGGTGCTAAAGCCTGTGGTGCTAAAGCCTGTGGTGTTGCAGTGTAGAACGAGGTTTAAAGATTGGAAGTGGTTTGCCGTGATTCAAGCGAGATTGATCGAGATTTTTTTTTGGGCTCACGAACGATTGAAAAAACAGTGCTCGCCAGTGCAACCATCAGGGCGGGCATCAACGCAGGATCGAGAGGAGACCTGAAAACGTATCCGGCAAAAGCCCAAACCAACGCCAAATTGAAAAAAGTATCGTTGAAATGAAGGGCAAGAAACAATCCGAGACTGGCCAAGGACAAGATCACGGTGGATGCCCAAAAAACTGAAGGAAGCAGCAGCCCGTTCCAACTCGAGAACAGCAGCAGGTGTGAAACCGTGATCGATGTTGTGACCGCCACCCAACCGAGATAGAGACCCATCGCCGCTTGCGCGATCCAAGCTTTTCGAGTGGCTTTTGCCAAATCCACCCCAAGGAATCGATAGGCAAAAACCAGGCTGGAAAGCCACATCAATTCAAGCCCGAGACTGAAGATGGGTGCATCGACCAGCAACCAAATCGCATTGATCACGCCTGATATGGCGATTGGAAAAACCGCCGACCTGATACGTTGATTCGTTCGTACCGAGGCCAATGATTGCCAGATGATCAGCGCCAACAATAGTGCGTAAATCAACGCCCAGATTCCTTGCGTATAGGCGGGTAGCCGCAGAATGTTTTCTGAAAAATCTTGGTTCAAAAGCTTATTGCCTGCTGTGAACATCAGTGCGCACAACGGCAGCAAAAGTGCAATGGGCGCAAATGCCAAGCTGATGGTCGGTTCGAAGCAGGCTTTTTTGAAAGGAACTGAGCGGCTTAAACCTCTTGTCAGTTCGAACTGCAAGTCTGCACTTTTTTGAGAGGCTCGAGCTTGCAAATGGTT
>JAYURE010000158.1:0-2133 GCA_043756345.1 Deinococcales bacterium
ACATGACAACCGCTGATCACGCGATGGATCAGTTGTTCTCCGGCAAGAGCAAGGCCCTCAATTTTGAGATGCGCATCCTTTCAGATGAACCAAGAGAGCGTTGGTTTGAAGTTTGGGCCAGCAACCTCGAGGATGATGCGGCCCTGAATGGCATTCTGTTGAACGCCCGTGAAATCACGAATCGCAAACGCAACGAAACTGCCCTGCTCGAGAGTGAACGGCGTTTGCGCTTGCATTTTGAACGCATGCCATTGGCGGTGATCGAATGGAATCCAAATTTGGTAGTCACCAGTTGGAATCCGGCAGCCGAAGCAATATTCGGTTTTAGCGCCGCCGAAGCGATTGGTCGTGTGATGTTCGATGCTGTCAATTCTGCGATGGGTGGCACCAAACCCGAACAGGTCCTCGAGAAGCTGCATTCGCTTCAGGGCACGGGATCAACCAGCATCAACCGCCGCAAGGATGGCACGTCAATCACCTGCGAATGGACGAACACCGCGATCACCGATACGGCTGGCAACCTGGTCAGCGTCACCAGTGTCGCCCGTGACATCAGCGCCACTGTTCGCAACGAACAAGCGATTCTCGAAAGCCGCGAACAGTTCCGCGAGTTGGTCAGCGCCTTGGATGGCGTGGTCTGGGAGGCGATTTACGGTCAGCAGCTTGTGTTCATGAGCGAGCGTTCACAAGAACTGCTCGGCTATCCTCCAGAGGCATGGACTGAAGTGCCGGACTTCTGGGAGCGACGCATTCATAAAGAAGATTTTGAACGGGTCGTACAGCAGGTTGAAAATTGCGTGCGTGAGGGCGGAAACGGTCTTCAGTACGATTACCGTTTCCGGGTTGCCGATGGCCGTTACCTCTGGGTTCGGGACATCATCACCATCAGCCGTGAAGTCAACGGCACGATCCGTTTACGAGGCGTGATGCTGGACGTGACCAAAACCAAAAACAACGAACTCAAACTCGAGCAATCCGAAGCCCGATACGAACTGGCCATGCGTGGCGCGAACGATGGGATCTGGGATTGGGACCTTTCGAACCTGCAAATGTACGGTTCGCAACGCTCCCGCGAAATCATGGGTTATTCATTGGACGAAAACGAACCCATCACGCAAGAACTGGTCGAAAGCATGATTCACCCGGACGATCTCGAGCGTTACCAAACGGCATTCATGATGCACATCAAAGGTGAAACACCGAACATCAGCATCGAATTTCGCGTTCACAACAAAGACGGTCTGTACCGTTGGGTGCTCGCTCGAGGTGTCGGCAACCGTGACGAAACCGGTCGTGTGACCCGCCTGGCCGGATCGATCACCGACCTGACCGCACGTGGTGCGTACTACGATCCACTGACCGGACTGCCTGGCCGTCGCCTGCTCGTGGACCGGCTCGAGCGGGTTGTTGCCAGTTACAAACGCGACCCGGAAAAAGGCTTCTCGTTGCTGTTCACGGATTTGGACCGCTTCAAAGTCATCAACGACAGCCTCGGTCATGCCGTCGGTGATGCGCTGCTGCTCGAGGTCGCCCGCCGTCTCGATCTGAGCTTGCGACCCGGTGATGTCGTCGCCCGTTGGGGTGGCGACGAATTCGTGCTTTTGTTGGAAAACACCAACCCCAAAGAGGCCCGCAAGATCGCCATGCGCTTGCGTTTGCTGATCGGTGAACCGTTCAAACTCGGCGAACTCGAGACCTTCACCGGCATCAGCATCGGCATCGTCAATGCCCACTCCGATCCTGATGGCCTCGAAGACGCCACTGCCGCCGATTACCTGCGCAGCGCCGACACCGCGATGTACTCGGCCAAAGCCATGGGCACCGGCATCGAAGAGTACGACCTGGCGATGCACAGCGAAGCGCTCGAACGCATGGACCTCGAGAATGCCCTGTGCCGAGCGATAGAGCACAACGAACTGCGCGTCTACTACCAACCGATCATGGATGTGGAAGCGGGCCGGATCAAAAGCTTCGAGGCGCTCGTGCGTTGGCAACACCCGAAACGAGGATTGGTCCCACCGGGCGATTTTATTCCACTCGCCGAAGAAACCGGACTGATCGTACAGATTGGCAAATGGGTGCTCGACGAAAGCTGCCGTCAACTGCGCGAATGGCGCGACGCTGGCCTGGTCG
>JAYURE010000159.1:0-5801 GCA_043756345.1 Deinococcales bacterium
GCTCGAGTTTTCCAGTGGATCGAATCTTGATCAGGACCGCGCCGCGCAAGGTGTTGATGCCTTCCGGCGTAAAACGTTGACAGACGGTGATGCGAACAAATCCTGATTCTAGGGATGATTGCTGCCAGGTGCAACGTTCTTGAAACTCCTCGAGCCTGTGTTGCTGAAAACCCGGTGGCTCGAGCGTGAACGAAAATCCATCCGCGCCGTACTGTTGGTTGAAAAATCTCCAGGCATCACCGTGCGATTCCAGCCGATACTCGAGAAATCCTTGCGTGTGCGTTCCAACCTCGAGCGGCAATGGATCGAGAAAGCCGTTGCCCCAACCGACATCGACCAACCAGGCGTTTTGAGGAGATGCAGTCTCGAGTTGCACAACCAGAGCGACATGATCCCCGGGGGTCATCAGTGAACCGTCATCCCGCGTGACCTGTGTCGAAACCAGCTGTAGATCAAAACCGACTTCACGCAGCACCCAAGCGAACAAACCGTTCATTTCGTAACACCAACCGCCACGACGCTCGAGCACGAGTCGTTCAAAAATTCGCTCGAGATTCAATTCGAGTTTGCGACCAAAATGAATCTCGAGATTTTCGTAGGGGATGGTTTGCAGGTGCGCCCGATGCAATCCGATCAAGGTCTCGAGGTTCGGCTCGAGCGATCCGCTGTATCCAATCCGATTCAAATACGCTTGCAGCTTCATGTGTTCTCCTTGACAAAATCTTGCTCGAGGTTGCGCATTCGTGGTGAAGCGAACGCAATCGACCCAGCAATAACGCATCCCGAGACCAAAGGGACATGCGGCTGCCTAGACGACCTTGCTGCCAGACCCAAACGCAAAAATGGGGGAGAGATGAACAGTGCTGCAAACATTTCCTGATCCTGTCATAAACTTGTGCTTTAGAATCCTTGAATGCCCCCAACGCAGCGAGCGTCGCACGCCTCGAGCCCAGAATTGCTGCTGTTCGGGCCGCCAGAACTTCGCGCCGCCGGATCAAGCGTGGAATTGCCGACACGCAAACTGCTGGCGATCATCGCGTATTTGGCGCTCGAGGGCGAAAGCTCACGGGCAACACTGGCGTCACTGCTCTGGGAGGCCAGCGAGGACCGTGCCCGAGCAAACCTGCGCGGCGAACTCTACCGCCTCAAAGACACGCCTTTCGCCGGGGTCTTCGAGGAGGACGGCAAGCGCCTGCGTTTGGCCCGCACCGTGAAAAGCGACCTCGAGCGCTTTGATCGTTTTTTGGCGCACAGCGATTGGGTGCGTGCGCTCGAGTTAAGGCGCGGCCCGTTGCTCGAAGGTTTCGAGGTTTCTGACGCGCCTGCTTTCGAGGATTGGTTGCTGCTGATGCGTGAACGCTGGCAGGAACGTTGGAACGAGGCGCTCGCGGTTCACGCCTCGCAACTGGTGGGCAAACAAGATTGGAACGCTGCCCGTGCCGCTTACGAACGCCTGCTCGAGCTTGACCCGTGGCGCGAAGAGGCTGTGCGTGGCGTGATGCGCTGCTTCGCTCAGGCGGGAGAGGCGACCCGCGCCCTCGAGCGGCTCGAGCGGTTCACCGTGGCGGTGCGTGAAAATCTGGGTGTCGAACCGGCCAGCGAAACCATGGCGTTGGCGAACGAATTGCGCAGTGCCCGAGCGATTGCTCCCGTCCGAAAAGCTGGAGCCTCGGTCGCTGGAACCCTGGTGGGACGTGAGCGCGAATGGGCGCAACTCGAGGCCGCCTGGAACGCCGGGAAGTTCGCTTTCATCGTTGGTGAACCGGGCGTCGGAAAAACCCGTTTGGCCCTCGAGTTCGCCGCCAGCAAAGGCGTGTTCCGACTGATCGAATGCGGCCCAAGTGACGCGACCGCCCCGTATGCGCTGTTCACGCGATACCTGCGCAAAGCCCTGCCCCGCGCTCCGCTCGCACACATGACCAAATGGGTTCGGCTCGAATTGGTCCGACTCGTGCCCGAGTATGCGCTCGAGAACGACACGCCTGCCGATGGATCGGTGCCGCTCGAGGGGAAAGTGCGATTGTTCGAGGCGGTCACGTTCTTTTTGCTCAAAGGTATTCAAGGTTCGAGCGGCATTGTTTTGGACAACGCGCAATTTTTCGACACGATCAGTTTCGAGTTGGGCAACTACCTTTCGACCCGCGCCAACCAAGCGCAACCGCCAATCCGTTCGATTCTGACTTTTCGGCGCGGCGAGTTGCCACCAGAAATCCAAACCCGATTTGATGCCTATGTGCGTTCCGGCGAGGCGGTCGTGATCAACCTTGAACCGCTGCCACTCGAGGCGGTGCAAACTTTGATCGAACGGGACTCGCTTGATCGGGATGGTCATTCGCTCGATGCCGCACGTGTTCACAAGGCGACCGGCGGCAATCCATACTTTGTGCTCGAGACCTTGCGCGTCTGGCAGGAATCTGGCGGCACGCTCGGGCCGGATTCGCCATTGCCGCGCTCGCCTCGGGTTGGGGAATTGCTGCGATTACGCCTGGAAGGGCTTGAAAAAACCGCTCGAGATTTGCTGCGGGCCATCGCCATAGCCGGACCGTCGTTCACGCTGATCGTTGCGGCCCGAGCGTTGAATACGGATGCGCTCGCATTGACCGAAGCGAATGAAATGCTGGAACGCAGCGGCATCTTGCGCGGTGGCAGGTTCGCGCATGACTTGATGCTCGAGGCGGTCCTCGAAGACACGCCAATTGCGACACGGGTGCTGCTGCACAGCCGCATTTTGGATGCGCTCGAGGCGGCACCACGCGAACGCGGACAGGCGGCAGAACTCTTGCGCCACGCTCGAGAAATCTCAGATGCGACCCGAGCCTTGAACTGGGCGGAACGTGCCGCGAATGAAGCCCTCGAACAATTTGCCTTCGCCGAAGCCAGAACATTTTTCAATGAAGCATTCTCTTGGCTCTCACGGCTCGAGACGGATTCCAGCCGTGAAACACAGCTTCGCCTTGGGCTCGAGGAATGCCTGAACCGACTCGCAGAACCTCAGGCTTGAATCAAATTTTTTTGCGACGCTTTTGCGACGCTTGCAGGTGCACACTCTCTCCAGAGGTGCGAAATGCTCGAGCGTCAAGTTTTTGTGCTGCGGGTCTGGCGAGATCCGCACGGTGAATTGCGGGCCAGCCTGAAATCTGGCACGGACGATCAGGTAACGCATTTTCAAAACCTCGAGTTGATCGCAGTGTTCTTGGAAACCCGGTTTCAAGAACCTGAACCGCAAACCGAAGCACAAATCAAATCACGGAGGAAATCATGAAAGCACACTGGTCGATGGTGGTTTTGTTCGCACTGGCCTTGATTGCCTGTAACACCAGTCAGGTGGCCGATCCGAAGCCCGATCCAAAACCGCTCACGGATTCGCACCCAGGGTACGCTCCGGGAAAAACCGGTGAGGTCAAAACCGTTGTGGTCAACGGTAAAACCTTTCAGTACGAGGTGATCGATGGGCTCGCCATTTATCAGGGCGACATGATTCTGGGACCGGCGGCGAAAGTGGTCAAGCAACTTGCGTTTGTGAACGAGCAAGCCATGAAACAGGCCGCGCAATTAGCCTCGAGTGGCTGGAAGAACCTGAGTTCTTCAGGAAATTCAAGCTCGAGCTTGAAACCGCAAAGCATTATCTGTGACTCGGACAACATTGCCACCGGTTTTGGTTGGTTCTGTGGACGCTGGCCCGGTGGAATTGTGCCTTACAGCTTTCAGAACGATTGGGGCAGCGAGGCGAACAACGTGGCGCAACGCAGCGTGATTCTTCAAGCCATGTTTCATTGGTCGCAACGCACCAACCTGCAATTCCGTGAGGTCGCGGGCAGCGAACGGATGCTGTTTCGCAACAGCCCCGGTTGCTCGTCGTTCGTGGGTCGTCAAGAAAATATTTTTGATGAACCCCAAGCCGTCAACCTGAATTTCGGTGGTTGCGGTGTCGGTCAGGCGATTCACGAAATCGGACATGCGTTGGGATTGTTTCACGAGCAATCTCGAGCCGACCGTGACAGTTTCGTGCGGGTCAATGGTGCCAACATCGCAGCCGGTAAAAGCAGCAATTTTGGGATCGATGCCGCGATGGGCAATGATGTTGGCACTTACGATTTCGCTTCGACCATGCATTACGGCTGCGGCGATTTCAGCGGCAACGGCTTGCCAACAATTGACATCCTGACCTCCGGTGTGACCTGCGCCACCGTCGGCCGATTGCAAGTCAGCGACGGTGACATTCTGGGTGTCTACACGATGTACCCACCGGCCTTCGAGATCACCAACATTGCAGCCGGTGTGAGCTTCTCGAGAAACGGCAGCCTGTACCCGAAAGCGACGTTTGCAATTCGCCAACCGTTCAAACCAGAATTCATTCGTTGGACCCGTTCCGGCTCGAGCAGCACGCTGGGGACCGGCACGGACTTGTCGGTCAACACCTTGAATTTTCCGGTCGGACCGGTAACGCTGACCGCCACGCTGAATGTCTTTGGCGTCAACGTCGCCAGCCGCAACGTCAGCATCAACATGACCAACGTTCTGCCCAGCGCCAGCGTGCAACAACCGGCGAACGGCACCGGCTTCTGTGCCAACGAAGCGATTGCATTTCGTGCTGCCGTCGCTGATCTGGATGGCACGGTGGCCAACAGCGACATCGTTTGGAGCACCCCCACCAACCCGGCACTCGGCACCGGCCTGACGATCAATCCAAGTTTTGCCAGCGGACCACAAACCGTGACCGTCCGGGCCACCGACGATTCTGGTGGAGTCGCAAGTGCCACTGTGACCATCAACATCAGCACTTGCACGCTGCCATCGCCGACTGTGAACATCACCAATCCGAGCGGCGATATTTCGGTGATTGACACCGCAAGCGATGCGAATGGCGGGTACCTCGAGATCATCCTGACCGGCAATGCGAACGTGTCTGGTACGCCGATCACTGGTACGAACCTGGTCTGGACCACGGATCGCGCCGACCTGCAACCGGGCGGCCCAACCACTGGCTCGCAACAATTGGGAACCGGTGCGAGCTTACCGGTCCGGTTGTACTCCGATTTTTGTGCGAACGCCAGCGGTGCCAATTCGGGCAGGCACATCATCACGCTGACTGCAACATCGGCGGCGGGAGTTGCCAGATTCGTGACGCGACGCATTGTTGTGCAGCAACTCTGTTAACGCCAACGCTCGAGCATTCATTTTTTGAACTGCGGATTCTCAGACTTCTCGGGCCAGACATGCTCGGGCCACGCGCACCAAAAGGAGCCAATCATGACTTACCGCAATCTTCTTTCCAGCATCGTTTTCGCCGCTTTACTTGCCGCCTGCTCGGACAACGTGATCATCGATCCAGCCGTTTGCACACTCTCCAAAGACATTGCTGCCAGCATCACGCTCTCGCCAGCCACTTGCGGCGCGTACACGATTTCCAACGACATCAAGATCAAATCTGCCATGACCATCCTGCCCGGAACGACCCTGAAATTTAGCAGTGAAGGCGGTTTGTTAATCACCGAAACTGGATCGTTAAACGCCACTGGCACCGCCGAAAAACCAATCACCCTGACCGGCGTGACCGCCACGACAGGATCATGGCTCGGTGTGGCCTTTCGATCCAACGATCCGGCCAACAAACTAATTTTCGTCAACATTTCCTTCGCGGGCAGCAAAGCCTTCTGCTGCGACTACTTCGAGGCTGCGAACCAGAAAGCGTCGGTGCTGCTTGGCGGTGCGACGCTGGCCTCGCCGGTGCAAGTCACGATTCAAAACAGCAGCATTTCACGCAGCGGCGGTTACGGCGTGTACCTGTTCAAAACCGGATC
>JAYURE010000160.1:0-2132 GCA_043756345.1 Deinococcales bacterium
CTTTCAAGCGAATTACGCAAACATTTTTGCAACCGGTCTCGGGCCACGTTCTGGCGCGATTCTGACGTTGATGGGCGGCACGTATTCGCTTGGGGCAATGGTTGGACCGGCAGTTGTGGGCTTGCTGTTGGCTCGAGGGCAGGGTTACGGCATTTTGTTTGTGGTCTGTGCATTTCTGGCCTGCCTACTGCCGTTTGGTTTGCATGGAATTCGCAAGTTGGCCTTTGATGCGAAGGCCAGTGCGCCTCGAGCGACCAATCACGTCTTGCTGGCTGGATTCATTGCGCTCTCGGTTTTTTACGTGGCGGCGGAAAGCAACGCCGGGTACTGGGCCGCCTCGCACCTGACGGATGGACTTGGTTACTCCAAGGAAAGCGCGGCCTTCATGACTTCGTACTTTTGGGTGGCGATCACGGCGGGCCGTTTCTTGAGTGTGCCGATTGCATTGCGAACCTCGAGCGCAAATTTGATTGTTGGCACGATGGCCTTCAGCCTGATCGGGTTGTTGCTGGCTCGAGTTCCAGCGGTTGCGCCGTATGGGTATTTGCTGGCTGGTTTGGCGTTCGCACCGGTTTTTCCCAGCGGCATGGCCTGGATGGGACGCGTCGTGCCGGGAGAGTTCTCGACCAGTTCGTACTTTCTGGCGGGCACGGTCGGTAGTTTGCTCGGTGCGCCGCTGGTTGGTTTGGTCAAAGAGCAATTCGGAGCAAATGCCATCCCAAGCATCCTGCTGGTCTTTGCAGTGATCGCTCTCGGCTGTGCGATCTGGTTGCGACAGACGACCTCGAAGCAATTGACTTAAAACTCGAGTTGAACTGGAAACTCAGGAACAAGCCTGGAACGTTCGAGACTTTCATTGGCGTTCAAAAACCGCATTGCGCCTTCGAGATTGCACAACCAAACCTCAACGGCTCCCTGTTCGAAGTAGAGGTTGGATTTGGCTTTGATTTCTTCATTGGTGTTGGATGGACTGATGATTTCCACGCAAATATCGGGGGCTTTCGGGAACGGGGTTCCCAGTCCGTACCGTTCAATGAATGTTCGTGATGCCCAGGCAACATCTGGCACTTTTACGCCTTCTGGTGTGTCTACACTACTTTCCGTGAAACTGTATCCTTTGCCGCGCATCAATTCACGCAAGAGCCCCGAGACTTCTGCCTGCCAGAATGCGTGCCAGTTCGTCGCAGGGCTCATCTCAATGACTCCTCGTGCGTTCAATTCAATTTTGTACGGCAAGTCTTGAAGACTTTTGTCGTTGAGAACATCCTGCCAATTCATGTTTTGATTGTACTTCAACTTCCTGAGTGGAGCGCCAAAACCTTGACTTCCGCTAAACTCGAGGCATGAACCGTTTTCTGAATCCAAACGAACTTCCAGATGATGCCATCATTTTGGATGCGCGTCCTTCCGCTCTATTTCTCGAGTCGCACATTCCTGGTGCGAGGTTGGTGGATTTCGTTTCGCCAAAGTATTTGATTCGTTCAGCAATTGATCTCGGGCAATTCCATGCGAGCCTTGAACAGATTTTTTCGGCTGCCGGTGTGGTCTCTTCTACCCAAGTTGTGGTTTACGATTCCGGCCCGGAGAACCGTGCGGCCCGAACCGCTTGGGCACTCGAGTACGCGGGTTGTGAGGTCAGTATTTTGCAGGGTGGTTTTCCAGCCTGGCTCGCGGCTGGATTGTCCGTCTCGAGTGAGGCCGAAAGTTTTACGCCGACTGATTTCAAAGTTCATGCCAAACCCGAATTGCTCGCCACCGCTGACGAGATCAAAGCGAAACTCGAGTCTGGAGAAATGCTGGTTTTGGATGCACGGGATTCACTCGAGTTTCGTGGTGAAAAAATTCCAGCGGGCGCAAACCGTGGGGGGCACATTCCCGGCGCAAAACATTTCGAATGGTTGCATGTGATGACACCAACTGGTTTCAAATCGGGTGCCGAGTTGGATGCCGCCCTCGAGTCCATCCCCAAAGACCGCGAGATTGCCGTGCATTGTCAATCCGGTGCGCGAAGTGCCGTCGTCTTTCAAGTCCTCAAAGACCGAGGCTATCGCGTCAAGAATTACCTCGGGTCGATGAACGAATGGCTCTCGAGCGAGGATTTACCTGTCGAGCCTGGCCCGTAAACCGTAGGG
>JAYURE010000161.1:0-2131 GCA_043756345.1 Deinococcales bacterium
CGCGCCTTGCAAACCAAAGCCGCCAGCGGTTCGGCCACCGCCGCCGAACGCCAATCGCTTGACGTGCTCGGCAAGACGTACCAGACGACCGCCAAAAAATGGCAGGAAAAAATCGATAAAGTGATCGCCCCAATCACCAAAGATGTCGATGCTGCTGTGAACAGCGTTGCGCAAGAACAAGGGATCGCCGTGGTCTTGGACGCCGTAATTGCCGGACCTCGAGGCACGGGCTTGGTTGTCTATGCCGACCTCAAGCAAACCGACTTGACTGATGATGTTGAGAAGAAACTCTCGAAGTAAAATCTGAAAAGATCAAAACGGGGAAAGTAAGGCTCGAGCATCGGGTTTTCCTTTCCCCCTTATGTTCGATCTGAACCCCTCGAGAAATGAAGGTCGAACGATGCTCAAGCCAACACATACAGGGCTTACGCATATGAGACTCGAGTTCAAAAGAATTACCTTTGTAGGGCGGGCTGTGCCCACCGATTTTGCGCAAATGATGGGCACAGCCCACCCTACAATTCGGTTTTGGGAGCTTTTGGTCAAGGGAACTCGAGGAACACCAAACATGAAATCCATTTCCGCAGAAATTTTAGACTCGCCTCAGATGCGTGAGCCCCCAACACATATTTTCGGACCAGGATTTCGATTTTTAACGTGTTACGCTTCGCGGATGAAGTCAAGTTTGGCATTGCGAACCGCTGCACGGGCTGCTGTACTGTTGATGCTCGCCAGTTGTGGCGCAGCGCCTGAGGTTGCAACCTCAAGCCTGAACCTGAACGGTACGTACTTTGGTTCGGGTCAGGGCAGGGCAGTCAAAGCGGACGGCACAGAAGCCTGGTCTGGTCAACTCGAGGTTCAGATTGGTGTTCAAGATACGGCTGGTCGGTTCGTGCCCGAGTACCAATCCGTGATTTGGAAGGGATCGGATGTCACGGGACTCGCACGGTTGATTGGTCTGCAAGGATCGGCGCAGGGTTCGCAAGTGGCGATCATTCCAAACATCGGGCCTGGCTGTTCAACTGTGGTCATCAACGGCTCGAGCGTTTCTGGTGATCTGGTGATGGAAGCTGGAAGCAGCAATGTCACCTGCGCCTTTTCCGAGTCTGTCACAGTGTTTTGGTCGGCGTTCACGTTGCAAAAAAAGTAGAGGCTCGAGCTTCGGAATTTACTTGACACTCGGCAACCGTTTCTTGACCGCACCTCGTACCGCTTGGGCCGTCCATGGGTCTTCGGGCCAGGAATGTTTCGGGTAGCGCCGTCCGAGTTCTTTGCGCACGTTCGGGTAGGTGTTCTGCCAGAAGCTGCGCAGGTCTTGCGTGACTTGCACGGGTCGGTACGCGGGGGACAGCAGGTGCAACAAGACGGAGGTCCGGCCTTCGTTGATGGTTGGCGTCTCGAGCAAGCCGAAGACTTCTTGCAATCGCACAGCCAGAACGGGCGTGCCTCCATCCATCGCGTACTCGAGTTTGATGTTCGAGCCGGATGGCACGTGCATTTTGCTCGGCGCGAGCGTTTCGAGGCGTTGGGCTTGCTGGTAGGTCAATGCGGATTTGAGGGCCGTCTCGAGGTCAAGTTTGGCGAAGTCATCGCGCTTGCGAATCCCAGTCAGGAACGGTGCGAGCCAATCCTCGAGCGTTTCGGTCAGGACGGTATCGGATAGGTCTGGCAGGTCATCGTCGGATCGCCAGATTCGGAGCGATGCGGCTCGAGCTTGAACCTGTCGGGTGTGATCCGTCCACGGCAGCACCTCGAGTCCTTCGCGGCGAATGGCTTCGCACAAGGCTCGAGCACGGGTTTCTTCGGGGATGTTAGCGAGCGGTTTGGAATCCAAAACCAATTCACCGATGCGTTGTTCACGTTGCGCCATCAGCGTTCCGGTTCGTGCATCCCAGGCGATCACATCACGCGATTCGGATTGCACGTCTCGAGGATCAATCGGTGCGGCAAGAAAGATTCTGCCCTCGTCGCTGCCTGCGTCCAGGTGCGCCACAGCCAGCCAGGAATCATTCGAGAGGACATCTTGGCTGGGAAGCTTGACGCCGCGCCCACTGGCAAGCTTGTAGCGCTCTCGAGCGCCAGTACGTTGCTGCGCGATGCGTTCCGGGTAGGCGAGCGCGATCAATCGTCC
>JAYURE010000162.1:0-5792 GCA_043756345.1 Deinococcales bacterium
GATGCGCGTCACAACAGCCCGCGCACCGGTCGGGTCGTGATTGCGATTGGTCGTGACGCGGCGGATGTGGCGTTCAGCACGGTTTATGGCGCGACGCAGTTGGTGTCGATGCAGGTTTGGGCGGATGAGATCACGTGACGGCTGAAGTTATCAACCTCGAGCAGATTCTCGAGCGTGACCAACCGTTCCTCGAGCATTCAAACCTGCCTTGGGCGGAGGTCAAACGCGCCCGTTATTTCGCGCATCAAAGCTTCGAGTACGTTTACCCGAGCCGCGTGCGTGACCTCTCGCAACGCCTGATGGTTCGGCCACCGTCTGGGTACGGCGATCAGCGCCTGTTGGATTTCAGATTGAACGTGCAGCCGGGTCCGGCCCGCAAGCATGAATTGCGTGACACGTTTGGCAATCCGGTGATTGAACTCGAGGTGGCCAGCATTCGGCACGGTACGACCTTTGAGGTCATGCTCTGCACGGAACGCGAAACTTCGGAACAACATCCTCGAGTCGCGGCGAACAAGATCGAACGTTGGTTGAGTCCCACACTATTGACCACCGCAGATGATCGCATCCTCGAGATTGCGCAAAATTTGCAACGGCAATCACAGGCTCCGCTCGAGTTGGCCGAACGCATCAACGATTGGGTCTCGAGCACCATGACGTACCAATCTGGTGTGACCGATGTTCACACGACCGCCAGCGAAGCACTCGAGATCGGACGTGGGCTCTGCCAGGATTATGCGCACGTGACGTTGGCGATCTGTCGGGCGGCTGGACTTCCGGCACGGTACGTTTCGGGTCACATGCTCGGTGAGGGCGGATCGCACGCCTGGGTTGAAGTGATCATGCCGGAAGAGAACCATCTCGAGGCGATTGGCTTTGATCCAACGAACCACCGCCGTCCGAACCTTGGGTATACGGTGGTTGCGGTTGGACGCGATTACGCCGATGTGCCACCGACTTCGGGCCGGTTCATTGGGCGGCACGCGGGGCAATTGCATTTTCAAAAACGTGCTGGACTGATCGAACTCGAGTTCAAAGACGGACGGGTTGAACAGGCGTAATCGTGAGGCTGGTGGGTGCATTCCTGGGTCAACTCTGGCGGGATTTGGATGCGATCTCGAGATGGTTGAAGGTTGATGCTCGCGTGCGATCAAATGAATGGCAGGCGTTTACTGACCAAAAGCACCATGGCTTCTGTTGTGCGGACTCCAATCTTCTGAGCGGCAAGTCCAAACGGAATCGGTGCTTGGTGCGCATGACATGTCAGATTTTTTGGTGTCGGTTTCAACGACTCCAAGGCTGGCACCTACTGGAATACGTAATGCCTGTGGCTTGAGTTCTTTGATGGGTTTATCGCTGACCCGTATTGCAATATTGAGTTGATCAATGACAGCCAAATCATCCGGTTTTTTTGGTGATTGATACATTGATCCATCAATTAGACGCACTTTTTCTAATGACAATGATCTTTTGCCCAATGTATTGCCCCAAAAGGATGTCCATTCATTGAGACGTAAAGGCGTGTCGGGACCAGTCGATGCCGCCATCTTGAAGATGTCAGTATTTGGTGGCTGAATGGAATCATTCCAAACTTTGGGGTTCATGCTCCAACTCGAACTTCCAGTGATGTTGGGTGTCACCATAAACTTATGGACTATGGCTTGCAATGGAAATTTTACTTGTTTGTCTTGAGGAAAAGTCGATGCTTTTTTTGTCTCAAAACGCTCTTTTAGCGTACCTGCACCCAGAACCAGCGATAGCGTGAATGGGATTCGATCCAACTGATCTGTTTTTTTGATGCATTCTCGATCTGCGCATGCCTTTGCGATTTCATCCAAACTGAACACGACATCTGATCTGTGAGCAAATCTCGAGGCCATCGCGTACTCCACGGTTTTTGTTCCTCTCGGCACAACGAACTCAAATTTACTAAAATCTGGTGGGGACACAAATTGCGGAATAACTTTTAAAGCGAATTGTAGATCGTCACCGTCAAGTTGAACTTTCCGAATCGTTGTGTCTTTCCAGAAAATCCAGTCCCGCTCGAGGTAGGTCCAAACGCCAGCACCGGCCAGCATTACACCAACCACTGCCCAGCCTAAACTCGAGGTGAAGATGTGTCCTAGCAAGGCGCGATTGGTTGCGGCAACTGGTCCCATTTCTTGAACCGCCAAATGCTCGGCTTCTTCTCGAGGGAATCCTTGCGTCATCAACTCTCGAGTTTTTTGTAAAAGATGCACGCGAATTTCTGCGGCGGTGTCTACTCGCTCGAGTTTTGGAAGTCCGGATGTAGCGCGACGAATGTACGTGTCAATCGGACGGCGTTTCAGCATGGCAGTACCTCGAGAAATCGGGTCATGAGTGCATCGAGGGCGTTGCGGGTTTGCTTCCACTCGAGTTTCTTCTGCTGGCAGGCTTTGGTGCCGCTGTCGGTCAGTTGGTAGTACTTGCGTGGTGGTCCGCCGCTGGTGCTGGGTTGCCAGGTGGTTTCGACCCAGCCGGATTTGACCAGTCGGTGCAGTGCTGGGTAGAGGCTGCCTTCTTTGAATTCGAGTGCGCCGCTTGTGCGGCTGTTGACTTCTTTGATGATCTCGAGGCCGTACAGTGCGCCCGTTTCCAGCGTGGCCAGCAGCACGAGATCGAGGTCGATGCGTTTTGGGTCCACGCGGTTTTGGCTCATGCGTCACTGTATTGCGCCGCAAGTATCTTGTCAAACAAGATAGTGGTTTTAGCCTCGAGCAACAGTTCAATCTCTTCTCGAGACATGCTTGTTTTGTCGTTCAGGAACACTGGGTATGATCACGCAAACACACCCGGAGGAACCTGATGTTCAAACCATTGATGACCCTCATTTTCACATGCGGCTTGTTGCTCAGTTTGGTTGCGCAAGGTGCAACAGCACCGTTTAACTCCATGCCCGAAGTTCGGCGTTTCACCGATGAAATCATGACCAAAGTCGGTGCCGGAAATATCGAAGAGGCCCTCGAGCAAATGAGGCCGTATGTCCTCATCTCCAGCGCTGAATTTGATGTGATCATTGCTCAAACACGAAATCAAATGCCAGCTTTGCGTGCCCGGTTTGGCAAAAACCTTGGATCAGAGTTTATTGGTCAGGATCAGGTGGGCGATTCATTGTTGCGTCTTGTCTACATTGCCAAGTTTGAACGTCATGTCTTGCGGTGGATGTTCTATTTCTATAAAACAGACAAAGGTTGGATGTTGAACACGTTCAAGTTTGATGACAACCTGGTTGCACTTTTTCCGTAGAACAACCCTTCAAATCCTCGAGCATTGGGTCAATCACCACTTCCTGGCTCGAGTTGATGACTTGGGGTCCAAACTTAAATGCTTCTCCGTGTCAGCCCATCCATCAGGACAGGCATTCGTATCGTGACCAGTGCAGCCGTCGCGCACGCTGTATTCTCGAAGATGATGTCGGCCCTTTCCCTGACCATCTGGTCGCTTCCAGAATTGTTTGTCGGTTGCTTCTGTTGGGCGATCTGGTTCGTGGGTCTGTCACTCAAATCCAACGATCCAAACACCAACATGGTCATGCGCTCGTACCGGCTGGTGACGTTGGCGGTCAATTTGTTGCTGACCTCGTTTTTCTTGGCTCATAGCGGCCTGACCCCGGCACATCAAACCTTGTGGTGGACGTACCTGATCGCCACGACCCTGCCTCCAATCGCCATGAGGCTTTCGCGTAAGGCCAGCGGCCAGCCGGTGGTTGGCTTCGAGATCGCTTACTGGTTGATCTCCACCGGTTGTACCTTGGGCCTGTTGATCGCCCCGGATGCTTTCGTCGGTCAGAATCGCATGAATCCGTTGGGTTATCCGCAGGCGAATTCCTTGCTGTTGGGTTTGGTCCTGACCGTGGTGCAGGTCGTGACGGTTACATGGTCGGTTGGCGAACGTTTCCGCAAGCATTCACTCGGACCCATCGGTGGTTTGCGTTGGTTAACGATTGCTTGGTCGATTTATAACATCACTGCGCTGCTCGAGCAAGTCAGCACCTCGGGATGGGTGGTCTTGCCACCGGTCTTCTGGATTGGTGCATTGGCTTTAAATGCCGAGTTCGCCCGGTTGATTTACGCTTATCAGGGCGCGTTGGTCGTGGAACTCGGGCAATCGAACAGGGAGTTGCAAGAACTTTCAATCACGCTCGAGCAACGGATCGAGGAGCGTTCACGGGAACTCGAGACCAGTCGCAATCAATTGGTGGCTGCCGAACGGCTCGGCAGCCTCGGGCAATTGACGGCTGGTTTGGCGCATGAAGTCAATACGCCTCTGGCGGCGGCGATGACTTCGTTCAAGCAGGCGAATACGTTGGCGCTCGAGTACGGTAAGAGCATCGGCCATCCTCAAGTCACCGAGTCCGATCACCACGAGATCGCCACTGAACTCGAGCAGAACATGCAGGTTGGCCTCGGATCACTCGAACGCATCGGCGAGATTATCCGGCACATGCGCAATCAAACCCGAGCGCAAAGCGAAGGCAATTCCCGTTTGGACCTTTGTGTGCTGCTGACCAATTCGCTCGAGATGCTGCAACATGCCGCCGCGAAAGCGCAAGTGAAACTCAGCCTGGAAACCGTCGGTGTGACCTGGTGGTTGGGCGAACCGGGCCGGATGAATCAAGTCCTGACCAACCTCGTGATGAATGCGATTCATGCTTGCGAGGATGCGCAGCAAAACAATCCCAAACGTGGTCGGCACGTGCTGGTTCGTCTGAGCGAAAACATTCAGGCCAGAGAAGTCTGGCTCGAGGTGATCGATGACGGTGATGGCATTCCCGAGGAAGTCCGTGAACGCATTTTTGAACCATTGTTCAGCACCAAAGATGCAGCCCGAGGGACCGGTTTGGGCTTGGCGATTGTCAATGACATCGTGACCTCGCACTTCGCTGGCACGCTCGAGTTTGAAACGGTGATCAATCAAGGCACGACGTTCCGTGTGCGTTTGCGCAAGGCCCTGACCAATGCCGCGCCATCGTTGCGTTTGGTCGAACTCGAGCCGTGATGCTCTGGTACTGATGCTCCAGCACTGAATCTCGAACATCAGGTTTTTCGTAGGGGCGAACTCCATGTTCGCCCTCGCCAGTACAACCGATGGAACCCAGATTTCTCGAGCCAGCAACATTGCTGTTGCCCAATCCTCGAGCGCCGGTTTGATCACGAATCACCCGAGGTCAGCCCAACCGCTGTGAGGAAAATTTAGAGGAAAGTCAACGAAGAGGAAAGTAACGGCCCAAGTTAAACTCTCAAGCTCGAGGTTTTACGTTCCTCTTTCACCTTTCATCTTTCCCTGCTTTTAAATCCCCATCGAAACGTATTTCGTCTCGAGGAAGGCGTCCATGCCTTCGCTGCCACCTTCGCGGCCCGTGCCAGATTCTTTGTAGCCACCGAATGGGGCTTGCGCAATTCCGGGCATGGCGTCGTTGCATCCGATGATGCCGTACTCGAGGCCTTCAGCAACTTTCCAGGCTCGAGAGAGGTTCTGCGTAAAAAAGTACGCGGCCAGTCCAAACGGTCCATCGTTGGCGCGGCGCAATACTTCCTCATCGGTTTTGAAACTGATGATCGGTGCGACCGGCCCGAAGGTTTCCTCAAACATGATTCGCATCGAATCTTGAACGTTGGTCAGGATCGTCGGTTGGTAAAACAATCCCTTCAAGCCGTCCGGTCGTGATCCGCCCGCAATGACTTTTGCGCCCGCGCCAACCGCCTCGAGCACTTGCGATTCGACTTTCTCGAGTCCTTGCGCGTCAATCAATGGTCCGATCTGCACGCCAG
>JAYURE010000163.1:0-5788 GCA_043756345.1 Deinococcales bacterium
TGCAACCAAACAGTAAAAGTTTGGCGGATCAATTTGGAATCCTTGCTCGAGTAAAACTTCTTCGCAGCCGTGAAACGTCTCGAGGTAGTTTTCAAACACAGCCAGATCACGCATGAGTTTGAACGCGGCGGGAATGTCAGCCTCGAGCCAGTAGCGAACGATCATCTTAGGCCGTGACCCAATTCTTCAAGATTTCATTCAAGTGCTCGTCGTCCAAATCGCCGTGATCCGCGAGGGCTTTGATCTTCCCGGTGATCGCCTTCAATGCGTCATCACCGAAATGCAAGCCCAACTCTTTGGCCCGGTGCGCTATCGCATGACGGCCCGTGACTTTACTGCCAACTTGCAAGCGTCGCCCAACGCCGAACACTTCAGGTGGAATCGCCTCGTAAGCGCCGGGATTAAGGTAGATGGCTTTGAGGTGCATTCCAGCCTTGTGGTTGTACGCAAATTCGCCGGTCAAGTAGTTGTTCCACGGAATCGGCAGGCCGGTCATGCGGGCAATCATCTTGTCCAATTCGGGCAGCATCTCGAGGTTGTACTTTTGCATCAAGCCTTCCGGGTCGAGCGTGAACATTCGGGCCAGAAATCCACCGAGCGGTGTGATGCCGTTGCGTTCACCAATGCCGAGGATGGTGGTGTCAATGTGTGTGCCGCCAGCCTCGAGAAATTCAAAGGCGTTGGCGACGGCGCAGCCGGTGTCGTTGTGGCCGTGAAATTCGATGTCGCATTCGACGGCGCGACGGACTTCTTTGGTCAGTGTGTACACTTGGCGTGGCGTGGCGACACCGACGGTATCGGCAAGTCCAACTCGGTTGACGCCCATGCCTGCGACGGCGCGGTAAATCTCGAGGAGGTCGGCTTCCTCGGAGCGGAACGTATCCTCGGCGGAGAAGCGAACTTGAACATTGTGCGAGATCACAAACTCGATCACTTCACGGGCGGTTTCAATGATTTGCGCGATGCTTTTGCCGTGCGAGAATTCGCGCAGGTAACTCGAGGTTCCGAACAGCAAGTCGAGTCCGGCGACTCCGGTTTCGATGGCGACTCGGGCATCGTCCATGTGGCAGCGGGTGTGCGTGATGACTTGTGTTTTCAATCCGAGTCCGGCTAAGAGTTCGGCGGTGGCTCGAGATTCTGGGCTCGCCATCGGCGTGGTCACTTCTAGGAATTCGACCCCGAACGAATCGAGGGCTTTGGCAACCTCGATCTTGTCGTCCCTTGAAAAATTACCTTTGGCGAACTGTTCACCTTCACGCAGGGTCGAATCGATGATGTGCCAAGCGAAGCTCGAAAATTCTTTGGCGAGTTCGGTTCGCGTCTCGAGATTGATCACATTACCGAGGTTCATTGTGGGTGCTTCGCTTGGGTTGCTCATCTCGTCTCCTGGGTTGAAAAAATTGGGTACAAAAAAATTCGGCCCGCAGGATTTGCGGGCCGGGATTCACGCGAACGTGCTCGAGTGTTTAACTCGAGGCCCCGGCGTTTTGTTTTTTCGAGATTGCTTGCACGTCAGGAAGATAACTTAACGGCGCGAGCGGCGTCAAGTGCAAAACCAGTGAAAAGTTGAAAGTGTCAAGTGAAAAGAAGAAACCCAGGTTATCTCGAGCACTGAGTCGTTTCTCTGAACTTTCCACTTTTAACTTGTCCTTCAGATCTTCTTGCGCACCATCGAGCCCCATTTGCCGCGTTGCTGCGAGACGGTCAAACCGGCGTGGAATCGGACCCAGGCGAGCCCTTGGCGATACCCAATCGATTCGACGACGCTGGCGAGCAAGAGGATCAGCCGGTCACTGAGCCGTTCGTACCGGGTTGGCAGCAGACCCTCGGCCCAAATTGCGGCCATCGAAAGCAGGCTGCCGTAGAGGATGGCCAGCGCCGCAAACGCTGTGGCAAAGGGAACATTCAATTGTCCCGCCAGTGCCGAGAAAAGCACGTAAACGTAGCCGCCAACCTCGAGCGCGGGGGACAACGCCTCGAGCAGCCAGAAGTACGGAATGGCAACCATCCCGAGCCGCCCGTATTTTGGATTGAGCAGCATGACCTTGTGATTGATCAGGGTTTCCCACAGTCCGCGCTGCCAGCGGTTGCGTTGCTTGCGCAGCGTCTTCCAATCGCTTGGCACTTGCGTCCAACAGATCGGATCGACGGTGTACAAAATCTTGTACGGTTTGCCGGTGGCTCGAGCGGCGGCGTGCAATCGCACCGCCAACTCCATGTCCTCGCCGACGGTATCGGTGCGGTAGCCGCCCAAACGCAGCACCATGTCGCGGCGGAAAATACCGAACGCACCCGAGATGATCAGCAGCATGCCGAGGTTGCCCCACATCAGGCGTCCGACCAGGAAGGCCCGCAAGTACTCGAGGACTTGGAAGCGTTCAACCCAACCGCTCGGGGCGCGAAGGTCGGTGATGACGCCTCGATCCAGGGTTGCGCCGTTCAGAACGCGAATCGTGCAGCCGATGGCGACAATGCTGTCATCCTCGACGAAGGCTCGGGTCGCCCGCAGCAGGGATTTGGCCTCGAGCAGGCTGTCGGCGTCCACGGCGCAGAACAGTGGGTATCTCGAGTGGATCAGGCCAACATTGAGGGCGTCCGCCTTGCCGCCGTTGGCCTTATCGACCACGATCATGTTCGGGTATTTCGGGGAGCGGTACGCGGCTTTGATTTCGCTGGTTTTGATCTCGAATCGGGTGATTTTTGGAATTTCGATCAGATCGTAGGTTTCTTTGAGAACCTCAATCGTGTTGTCCTTCGAGCCATCATTGATGACCACGACCTCGAATTCCGGGTAGTGCAGGTTCAAGAACGAGTTGACGCTGGCCGCAATCGTTTCCTGCTCGTTGTAGGCGGGCACGAGGATCGAGACGGGTTTGTAGACCTCACGCTCGAGCAAATCCTTGATGCTGACGTTGCCGCGCCGCAAGGCACGGTTCATGCCGAGCGCCCCCATGTACAAGGACGCCGCATGGAATGTGTTGATCAGGGCGAAGTACATCAGAATGGTGATCTGAAATGCGTTACCAAGAAACTCGAGTACTCCCACCCATCCAGAGTACGCGAGAGATGAATAGAATCGTGTTCAGGTTGAGCCTGGAAGGGCAGCGATGAGCGATCAGAAATGAGCAATAGGAGGTTGAACCTTGACTTTTGCTTCGCGTCACCTGCGCTTGCCCTTCCCTCATGGCTCATCGCTCATTGCTCAAACCCGATTTCCTTGCGCTTCTCCTCGACCCCAGGCATACTGACCAGCGATGAGTACCCCCTCGAAGTCCGAACTGAAGACCTTTGCTGGCTTTGTCGCCATCGTCGGCAAGCCAAACGTTGGTAAAAGCACGTTGTTGAACGCGATGATGGGCGTGAAAATCGCGCCAGTCTCGAACAAACCGCAAACGACCCGGCGCGGCGTGCGCGGCATTGCCACCGTCGAGGATCGGCAGGCGGTCTTTGTGGACACGCCCGGATTGCACAAACCGACCGATGCGCTTGGCAATTACATGAACGGCGAGATTCAAGGCGCACTCGCGGATGTCGAGGCGGCGATTTGGGTCGTCGATTTGCGTCGCCCGCCCGGTGACGAGGACGAACTGGTGGCCCGAACCTTGCACGGCTTCAAAAAACCATTGTGGATCGTTGGGAACAAGCTCGATGTCGCCAAATACCCGGACGGTGCGATGACGGCCTACGCGAAATTGCTCGAGCCAGATGCGTCAAAGCAGTGGTTCAATCAGGTCAAACTCTCTGCGCAAAACGACACGAAAGCGGTGGCGGCCCTGCTCGAGGAAGTCATGGCGGTGCTGCCACCGAATCCATTCTTTTTCCCAGGCTCGGGCAAATCGGATCAATCCAGGGAGAATTGGGCGGCGGAACTCCTGCGCGAGGAAGTCATGGTCGCGTTGCGTGACGAACTGCCGTACTCGGTGGCGACTCGGGTCACAAAATGGGAGGACCGCAAGGACGGCATGAACGTTCTGACCGCCGAGATCATCGTTGAAAAAAACCAGCACAAAGGCATGGTCATCGGTTCGGGCGGCAAGAAACTCAAAGAGATTGGCCTGCGCACCCGCAAGCAACTCGAGGTGTTCCTTTCGGCCCGGGTGTATTTGGACATCGAAGTGATCGTGATTGCCAATTGGCGCAGCGACAGTGAAGCCCTGCGCGAACTCGGTTACGAGTAATCAGGCTCGAGCCACAAGGTTAACGATGCTGCACAGCGAACACAAAACTCGGGTCAGGACACTGGCAGCAAACTTCGCGCATCGCAATCCGGGACGCGAACCGCTCGAGTTGGCCGCCGCGATCAAAGCCCGGCTCGAGTACGCGGACTTGGGCGACAAGGACGGGATGTTCGATCCGGTTCGCAACGTCGTGTTCCTCTCGAGCACCGTGCGCCCGGAACGGCAACGCTTCACGATGGCGCACGAGGTCACGCACGCTTTGATCCTCGGAGATGATGATTTGCTTTCGGACCTGCACGACGCTTACGAGGGTGACGAACTCGAGGAAAACATCGAAACGCTGTGCAACGTCGGCGCGAGCGAAATCCTGGTGCCACAAGTTCAACTCGAGCCGCTACTAGCACGCATCGGACGTGGCGCTCGAGCAATCTCCAAAATCTCGAGCCAATTCCAAGTCTCCCGATCCGCCGCCTGTGTGACCCTGGCCGAGCACCTCGAGACCAGCGCGATTGTGGCGATCCTGCGGGCCAAAGGAAGGGCGGCTTCACGGCCCCGTTCTGGCATGTCCGCACGCGACATCGAAGGCCTGACCACCTACGAAATTGGACAAGCCTCGAGCAAAGGAAAACTCGTGCTCGAGGTCGAATTCTCCACCCGCACCGAGCACATGAAATACCCGCTCGTGACCGGCACGCCGATCCCAGCGGAACACACGGCCTTCAAAGCTTACGAATCTGGATTGCCACTTGAGGAGGAAAGCTTTATTCCCTTTCGCAGCGGCAAGCAGATGAAAGCGGTTGTCGATGCGTTTCCGGAAGGTGGCGTGGTGTTCACGGTGTTCACGGCGTTGAAGACGGCAAAGTAGTTCCTCGCTTCGAGGGCGAACATAGAGTTTCTTGACCCTAAGATGCACCTCGCGGGCAGGGTCGCTCGCCCCTACGTCACACGTTTTTCGTAGGGGCGAACCCTGTGTTCGCCCTCGCCAGAACCACGATTGGAACGAACCCACCTGACTCGAGCATCAAACTGGCTTGCATGGTATTTTTGCGCCATGCAAAACCTTGGGTTCACCCGCTCGAGCCTCAAATTGGATCACGCCCTTCTGACGCCGGATTCGTTCATTCGTGCGCCGCTGCCGGGTTTTGTGGGTGCGACGTGCGTGGTGCATGTCGCGTCAGCGTTGGGGGCGCAGTTTACGCAGTACACCGTCGAGGCGCAACCGGGCGGCGTGTTCGGTCCTCCTCCGATTGAGACGAGCCGTTTTGTCTTCGTGCTCGAGGGTGAATTCACGTTGACGGTTGGCAAGAAGTCTCGAGTCTTGAAGCGCAAGGGTTATGCGTACATCCCGCCGAACCTCGAGCACAGCCTCACGGCAAAAGGTGCGGCGAAGGCGATGGTCATCGAAAAACTCTACGAGCATTTGGGTGGTGATGAACCCGAATTGATCGTCGGTGACTCGAGCAAGGTTGTCACCGGTCCCGTTCTGGGTGATCCATCTGTGCAGGTCGGCGTGCTGATCCCGGACGAACCGCGTTTCGATTTTCAGGTCAACACGATGACTTTCGATCCCGGCGCGAGCCTGTCCCTGGTCGAGATTCACGTCATGGAGC
>JAYURE010000164.1:0-2119 GCA_043756345.1 Deinococcales bacterium
GCATCATGCCGTCACTGGCGTACCATCCGTTGCCCAAAGGCGTGCTGGCCTTTCCACTCCCGAACCGGCTCGAGCGTCGCATTGGTGTGGTCGCCACGCGCAGCAAAGCCGCAACGCCGGTGGTCAAAGCATTCATCAAAGAATTGCGGGCGTATCAGTTGCCGATGGATTGAGGATTCAAGCTCGAGCCATCAAGTTGTCGGCAAGGACGCACGCAAGAAACGCAACCAGTTTTCAGCCAGCACACCGGCTCGAGCTTGGGCTGGAACAACCTCGGCGAACTTCGCAAAATCCGCAATCGTCTCCAACTCGAGCGGACTGCAATCCAAACTCATGCCCGCATCCAAATCCGAACCGATCCCGAGCTTGTCCCAGCCGATCAGGGCGGCGTTGTGCTCGAGCAATTTCTTGCACTGATCAAAAATCGAAACCGAGATGGTCTGGTCCCTCAAGGTCCAACGCGGCTCGAGGAAGTAATTGATCAGGTTCAAACCGATCACGCCGCCACGAGCACCGATGGCACAAATCATCTCGTCGGACAAATGCCGGTCTGCCGGAATCACCGTTTCAAATCCCGGCACTTGCAGCAAAACTCGAGGGTTCGAGTGCGAAGCCATGACGCGATCCGGGAAGAACTCGAGGGCTTCAAAAAACGCTTGTTCGGCCAGGTGTGAAGTGTCCAAAATCAGGCCACGTTCACGCATGGCAATCAGCAACTCGCGGCCCATCGGGGTCAAACCGCCGGGCGTTCCGGTTCCAGCCGCATACCGGGTTCGGCTCCAAGTCAGGCCAATGGCCCGCACGCCACGCGCCCACCACATCTCGAGGTCCGAGACAGATTTGATCGGATCGGCCCCCTCCATCAAGACCAACAAACCCGGAACGCGATCCTGCGGCCAACGTTGCAAATGATCCTCGAGCACAACCTGAGAGGTGATCAAGCGGACCAGACCATCACTTGCCCAAAGTTCATAGACACCCAGTTGCTCGAGGCCCTGGGCTTCGGCCTCCTCCGGCGTGCTGTACCCGTGATGCCCATGATCTGAAACCACACCGGCAGCGAAACCAAGATCTGCTGGTTCGGCAAACAGGGTCGCAAAAACCAAGGCCACATTGCCACGGGCGAACTCTGGAATGCTGGTCATCGCCTGTTGTGATTCGTAATTCTCGAGGCTGCGCAATTCGGCGATGGGTCGGGTGTGATCGACCAATTTGCGAACCATGTTCAGGGCCAGATCCAAGTGTCCATCGACGATCAACGGTGCTTCATTCATGGGCGCAGTGTACCGCCACACGAGATTCACCGGCAGGTAGTTCCTCGAAGTATTCGGCTCGAGGGCTCAAGGTGCTCAGGGAATGCAACCGCAGATTGGGTCAAGACTCAAGAAGTAGAAAGTGGAAAGAAAAAGCTCGAGCTTCAAGAACTTTTCTACCGCTCTTTGCTCGAAAACCAGTTGGTCCAATTTTGCGGCTGCACTCAATTTACAGGGCGAATCTGAGAGCACAAACAACCAGAGCGGTAAACTGTTCACCATGGCACAGACGGAACTTTTCCTCGGCACCGGTGGTTTCTCGAACGACGATTGGATCGGAATTTTTTATCCAAGCGAACTCAAAAAAAACCAATGGCTCGAGTTTTACAGCGAGCACTTCAACGCCATCGAAGTCAACTCGACTTTTTACGCCGTGCCCGGCCAGAAAACTTTCTCGAGCATGCTTGAACGTTCGCAAGGACGGTTGATGTTTTGCGCCAAATTGCACCGTTCATTCACGCACGATTTGGGCAAACCGGCCCAGGCGGATGAGGCCGCCGCCGGGCGTTTTCGTTTCACCGTCGAACCGGTGCGCGAGGCGGGCAAGCTCGGGCCGTTGCTGGCACAATTTCCGTACAGTTTCAAAAACTCGAGCGAGAACCGGGCTTACCTGGCGGTCCTTGCAGACTGGTTCGGATCGAATCACGGCCTCGAGTTGAGCGTCGAATTTCGTCACGCCTCCTGGGATAGAGCGCCAGTCGATGCGTACCTGAACGACCTCTGTGTGACCATCGTCAGTGTCGATTACCCACCACTCGAGGGGCTGCCCAAACCCGCCGTGCGCGGCCTTGAGACGGTTTACGCAC
>JAYURE010000165.1:0-2117 GCA_043756345.1 Deinococcales bacterium
GGTCGGTTCGATGTCCTCACGGCCTGCGGCGTGAATCAAAGCCAGCAACGTCATGAAGGCCACGACCAACGCCAGCAGCAAACTCGAGCCGTCAAAACCGATATTGAAATTGACTCCGAGTTGCGTGAACCACGAAAGATTCATGGTTTCGGTCAAGTAACGCCCGGAAAACCAGAGGACGAGCCCGACGATCAGATTGGCGAGTGCAAAAGCAATCGCGGCAGCCGCTCGAGAGGCACGCGGAAAGAAATCCACCAACATCGCGCCGAGCAAAGGAAGGATCAAAAAGGCGCAAATCATTGGAAGCTCCTTAAGGCCACGAACAGCACCAGTGCCGCCGTCGCCAACAAAATCCCAACCGCATACGCTCGAGCAAACCCCGACTGCCACAAACGCAAACTCGAGCCAGATTCGGCCACGGCATTTGCGGTGGCGACCACGCCGACATCGAGGCCGTACTGATCGGCGTACTCGAGGCCAAGCGAAACGGCTTTCGAGCCTTGACCGAGGCCGAGGTTGTACGTGTCATCCAAATACAAGGCGCGACGGGATGCTTCGCCGAAACGGTTGTTGACATTCGCCACGCTCATCGCGCCCTCTTTGGTGAAGTAATTGCGCGTCACCAGAATGCCGATCACTGCTGCGAGCACCGCAAAAACGATCATGCCCCATTCCATCGAAACCGGAATCTCGGTGAAACCTTTTGCGTTCGGGGCGACCTCTTCAAGAAAGCCCTCGAGCCAATTTGCGTTCTTGCCCAAGAGGTGCGGTAGGCCGAGGAAGCCACCAAGCACGCTCAGGACTGCGAGCACGATCAAAGGAAATGTCATCACGCTCGAGCTTTCATGCGGGTGCGCGTGACCGCGATACTCGCCCTGAAAAACCAGCACGTACCAACGCCACATATAGCCCGCCGTCAAACCCGCGACGATCAAGCCCATGCCATAAATCAAGTAATTGCCGATGCCCTCGAAATTCGTGAACGGACTCGAGAAGGCGGCGGCGAGAATCGCGTCTTTCGACCAGAAACCAGCGAAGATCGGAATGCCGGAAATGGCGAGCACACCGATCAACGAAACGATGTGCGTCGTCGGCAGTTTTTTGGCGAGGCCGCCCATCTGCCGAACGTCCTGCTCACCGTCAACCGCGTGAATCACCGAACCGCTGGCGAGGAACAAAAGCGCCTTGAAAAAAGCGTGCGTCATCACATGGAAGATACCGACCCAGTACGCGCCAACGCCAACCGCGATGAACATGTACCCGAGTTGTGAAACCGTCGAGTACGCCAGAATCTTCTTGATGTCCGTTTGGGCAACCGCCGAAAGCGCACCGTACAACGCCGTCAACGCGCCAATCCAAGCGAGCCAACTCGAGGCCAGCGGAGCGTTCGAGAAAATAAAGCTCGAGCGGGCCACCAAGTACACGCCAGCCGTGACCATCGTCGCCGCGTGAATCAAAGCAGAGACTGGGGTCGGGCCAGCCATCGCGTCCGGCAACCAGGTCGAGAGCGGCAACTGCGCACTCTTGCCCGCCGCACCAAGAATCAAGAATCCCGCGATCACCTCGAGCACCGGAATGCCGTAAGCGATGCCTTTGCTCGCCTCGGCAATTTCATGGATGTTCAACGTGCCGAACTGACGGAACATCAAAAACATCGCCAGCATGAAAAACGCATCACCAATTCGATTGACCACGAACGCTTTACGGGCCGCGTCGGAATTCGCAAAGTCCGTGTACCAAAATCCGATCAATAAGTACGACGCGACACCGACGCCCTCCCAACCGACGAACACGACTGGGTACGAATCGCCGAGCACCAAAATCAACATCATGCCGATGAAGAAATTCAGGTACGCGAAAAACCTCGAGAAACCCTTATCGCCGTGCATGTACCCGGCGGCAAATACGTGAATCAAGAAGCCAACACCCGTGATGATCAACGTCATCAGGCTCGAGAGGCGATCCAACGCAAACCCGAACTCGAGGTTTTTGCCTTCGCCACCGACACCGGGCAACCACGCCCAACGCACGGTATCAACGATGGCTTCCTTCGCGCTCGAGACTTGCGTGAACCCAATCACCGCAATCACGAACGAAATCAAAACCATCAAAGACGC
>JAYURE010000166.1:0-5755 GCA_043756345.1 Deinococcales bacterium
CGCAACCAAAAAACCCACAGCAAATAACACTTGGGAATTTCGTTACCGCTGGGAACCACCAGCAGCCAACCAAAAAGCAGGTACGTACTGGAAATCATCAGGCAACGGAACTCAGACGGGCACCAACCTGAACTACACCATTGATGCCACAACGGGCGAGATGTTCCGAACCGGAACATTTGGTCAAAACACCCCCAGTGCAGCCCATTTGGTCCGCAGTTTTAAAACGGGACAAGCCCAAGGGCTGACAAATGGAACAGACACCTTCGGCGGTTGGTACGCACTCAACGGCAACTTGAACTACTTCGACGCCAGCAAAGGCGTGACCTTCAAAGGTGCAAGCATCGCCGGACTCGAGTTCGGCACCACGTACTCTGGACCATCGAACATTCCGGGCGTTCTGAACCAGAACTACTGGGCTCCTCGAGATCTAGACATCAACACCTACATGAAACACGGCATGAACACCTTCCGCATTCCATTTCGTTGGGAACGCCTGCAATACGCTGCCAGTGACAACGGCAACCCGATCAACACGCCCGGCACCGATCCAAAATTGAACGCGCAATACCTGGCCGAACTGGATCGCATCATCAACACCGCCACCTCGCAGGGTGCGAACGTGATTCTGGACATGCACAATTACGGTTCGTACTACCGGTACGCCGGACCCAGCTTCAACGGGTACAACGGCATTGGCGTGCAAGGCAGCAGCGTGACCTCGGCGAACCTGGCGACCATCTGGTACGTGATCGCAGACCGTTACAAAAACAACCGTCGCGTCTTGTTCGGACTGATGAACGAACCCCTGTACCAGAACACCAATGTCCTGATAACCGTGCTGCAAGATGCCATCAACGCCATCCGTCAGAGCGGAGCCACGAACCCGATCCTGGTCAACGGCAATTACTTCACCGGAGCCTGGAGTTGGAATTACGGTTCGTTCGGACTGCCGAGCGGATTGCTGGCCACACCCGGAAACTCGAGCGCCATGATGTCACTGCTGGACCCATCCGACAACCTGATTTACGAGGCGCACCAATACTTCGATCCCGGATTCTCAGGCACACCAAACGTCAGCGAATGCAATCCGACCAACGGGGCAGGACAACAGGTGAACGGTATCAACGCCAACGATTCGGTCGCCAGCAAAGTCGCCAAGTTGTTTGACCCATTCACCACCACCATGCGGGCCAACGGTAAACGCGGATTCCTCGGTGAGGTTGGCGTCTGGCAAAGCCCGACCTGCCAAAGCTACCTGCGTGAAACCCTGAAGTACCTCGAGACCAACAGCGACGTCTGGACCGGATGGGCGTACTGGGCCGCCGGATCGAAATGGGATGCTGCGAACCAAATGGTCTTGCAGGTCGGTGACAATTTCACCTCACGCCCGCAATTAAACGTGCTCAAAGAATTCTTGCCACAACCATAAGATCAAAGACACGCGAATCTCGAGGGCGTTAATTGCCCTCGAGATTTTTTGTCACAGCATTTTTTGCGAGCGATACCAATCTGCCGTCTCGAGAAATCCAGCCTCGAGATCCACATTCGCTTTCCAACCCAATCCCTCGAGCGGTGCGACATCACAGACCCAACCTTCGGCGGTTAACTCGAGGGCGCGTGATCGGTTGATCAGCCCGACTCGCCCTACGATTCCGGCGAGTTCTCCGGTGTTCGCGGCGGCCCACAATGCGGCGTTTGGAATTTGCACAAACCGTGGTGTGCGTCCAACCGATTTTCCAGCAGCCTCGAGAATGCCCGCCCAAGTGGTTGGTTTGGGATGACCCGCGAAGTACGTGTTGCCGCTTGCGCTCGCGTGTTCACCGGCAAGGATGATGGCGTGAACCAAGTCGCGCACGTGAATCAAGGTGATCCCTCGAGATGGATTTCCAAGCACCGGAAAGAAGCCTTTTGCGGCGGCCTGAAACGCGAACAAGAAATCTTTGTCGCCTGGACCGTACACGCCTGAAGGCCGCACAATCACATGCTCGAGGCCAGCAACTTTGCGCGTTAAACGTTCACCCTCGAGTTTGGATTTTCCGTAAGGCGAGAGCGGTTTGGGTTCGTCCTCAGCGCGACGTGGGCGTTCTAACGTGCCAGTCCCGGCGGCGGCCTGGCTCGAGACGTAGACGAATCTGGCCCCAGCAGTTCGCGCCCCACGAGCCGCCTCGTGCGTACCGACCGCATTGGCGAGCATGAATTCGCTTTCGTTCGGTGCTCGAGTCAAACCGGCGAGATAATAGACGACACTACAACCTTCGGCGGCGGCGGCGACATCGTATTCCTCGAGTCGGCCCGAAATTTTCGTCACACCATCGGTACTCTCGAGTTTCGATCCGGGTCGGGCGAGCACGCGCACACTGTTGCCACGCATCTGCAATTCACGCACCAAATGCTTGCCGATGAAACCACTCGAGCCGGTCACGAGCACATTCACGATTCAACCTCGAGAAAAGTCAGGTTGATTTTTGTTTTGACTTTCCACTTTGAACTTTCCACCCGCTCAATACCCTGTTCCTCGAGAATCTGGCGGATCGCTCTGACCGGTCAAACGTTTCTCGAAGACACGGTAGCGCTTGTACGGCACGGCCCCGAGCGCCTTCATGCCCTGTGAGATCGCCTCGTTGCTCTCGAGCGTCCATCCGAACTCGCCGGATTTGTACGTTCCTTTGCCGCGCCAGAATGTTTCGGCGTACAAAAGCGCATCCAAGCCGCGCCCGTGATATTCGGGTTTGATGCCGAGCGCGACCAGCCTCATGCGTGAAGGTTTGTGCGTCAAGAGTTTGATCAATCCGAACGGCAGCAGGCGTCCGCCAGTACCGCGCAAACTTTCATTGATGTCCGGCAGCGTCAGTGAGAAGGCAACCGGTTTGCCTTCAACCTCGGCGATCAAGCACAGGGCTTTGTCGGCCACTTGACGCAATTGCGCCGCCAAGTGCTGAATCTCGTGCTCGGTCCAGGGCACGAAACTCCAGTTGGCTCCCCAAGCGGCGTTGTAAATCTCACGGATGATCGGCAATTCTGGCTCGAGGGCTTTGGCGCTTTGCAAAGCGATTGGGCGCAACGTAACCTTCAAGTTCTTCTTGACACGCTCGGCGATGCGGGCCACGCGATCCGGCAGGCCGCCCTCGACCGTCATGCGCCATGCGAAACAATCCTCGGATTTGGCGTACCCGGCAGCCTCGAGGTATTTGGGGTATTCGGGCGGATTGTACGGCATCATCACCACAGGCGGATCATCAAAATTATCCACCAACAAGCCAGCCATGTCGTTGCTGGCAATTTTACTCGGACCTCGCACGGCGGTTAATCCTCGAGCGACCGCCCAGTGTTCAACCGTTTCCAAAAGTTGCTTGGCGATGCTGCTGCTGTCCGCCTCGAAACAGGCGAACAAGGCCACGTTCTCGTCACGATGCGTGTTGTACGAGCGGTCCTGAATCGCGGCGATCCGTCCTACGACCCGTGAACCCTCGAGTGCCAGAAAGAATTCGACCTCGGCGTGCTCGAAGAACGGGTTTTTGGCGGGCGTGTAATCCTCCCATTCTTGAAGAAGAAGTGGCGGAACCCAGGTCGGATGGTTTTTGAATTTCTGGTACGGGTACTCGATGAATTTCTTCAACTCTGCGCGGCCCGCAACGGTCTGAACAATTGGCATTCCCGATTCTACCGGCTCGAGCCCTCAGAAATTGCAACTCGAGCATTTTGTGGCTCTGGCACGCCGCTCGAGAAGATCAGTTGAAGAGGATCAGTTGAAGACGAACAGCTTGTCCTTGAACGGTTTAATTCTCGGTTTTTTCCCGCTGTCGTCCACCGTGAATCCCTCCGATTGCAACAACGCCATTTGAGCTTCGAGACCACCGCGATACTGGTGGTTCAATTCGCCATTGGTTTTGATCACACGCCAGTACGGAACGTTCAAGCCCGAGTCATTCAAGCCCGAGTCATTTGAAATTTTCAGCAACGCCATCTTCGTGTCATACGGACAGGCAACCTCAACCCCGAATTGATCAGCCAATTTTCGACGCAAGACATCCGAAGTCACCACTTGACCGTTCGGGATTTGCGCGATCAACGCCGCGACTGTTGCCGCGCACGGTTTGAGCATCCGGCCCGAAGTGCCAAAGAAACGCTCGAGTTGCGGCGCGATCTGCACGATGCTGTCTTCAAGATTCACGGCTTCAGGATTCATGGTCTTTCCTCGGGTGCTCAGGTGGTGGACATGGCTCGGTTGACTGTCGGCAACGGATAGCAATTGATCATCCAAGGAATTCCAAACTGATCGGTCAGCATTCCGAAGCGTCACGCCCAGAAGGTTTCGCCAAATGGAGCCGTGACCGTACCACCAACCGCAAGCGCCTGAAAAACACATTCCGCCTCGAGGGGATTCACGAAGCCAAGCAATACCGAAAAACCTTTGGGAGCTTCGGACACTTCGGGCCGACGGTCTGCGCCCATGAATTCTCGAGTGCCGACCAGCAGGCAAGCGTGACGAATTTTTGTGCGCCATTCTGGTGTTATGTCGGTGGCGTTTGGAGCATCTGCATTGCTTTGCATGGCGGTGATTTTTCCACCCAGACAGTTGGCGTAAAACGTGAACGCCGCCTCGCAATTGCCGTTGAAAAAAAGGTACGGGCCGAGTTGAATACGCACCTCCTATCAATGCTCGAGCATTTCCAAATCCATTCTTGCATCTCGAGGTGAAGTGTTGGGGGAATCCGTCACGCTCGAATTATTCTTACTCGAGCCAACTGATTTCATGCCGCTTCGTAAGCTTGTTTCAACCACTCGAGCACTTCGGCATTGATTTCTTTCGCATCCGCAATTCGCACCCGATGCGTGACCATCGCATTCCACGAACCGGAAAGCTCGAGCCGTTCGGTTGCTGCGACACCTTTGAGTTTGATGCCAATGTCAATCCGATCCGCGCTCGAGATTTGCACAATGCCAAACTTTTTCGTACCACGACACAAATTGATGTACGTGCGATTCGGTGCGATTTCCACGTCCGATCCGAACTTGCGCAACTTCGTCTCGAGAGCGTCATACGCTTTACGCCACGCCGATTTGCTACCGAGAAAATGCGCCGCCACCTTGTCTTCAGGGCTCGCCCCGACCCGAGTCAGCAGGTGCGCTATCGCGTTCGCATGACCGTGACCCAACTCGAAATCTGTTTTGAGCCACGCGACGATTTCACCCGTTTTCTCGAGACCCTTTTTTGCGGCGAGCACCCGAAAATCATCCGGTGTTTTCCCCGTTTTGACCTTGATGTTCTCGAGGTAGCTGGCAAAGATTTTCTGATCACGTTCTGATTTTTCGGACATACTGACTCCTTCACTCACTCGGATTTGAAGCTCAAATTTTTCCAGCTCGCAATGTTTCGACCGATTTCGCAATCCTTCGCACTCGAGTCTCAGGCGTTTTCGCCTCATCGATGCTCAGGACAAACCGGCGTTTGTTGCTGTACGACAAACCCTCAAAAAAAGTTTTCGCCTCAACATCAACCTCGAGCGCATCCAAAAAATCTTGCGGCACCTCCAACACCCGAGGCGCAGCATCCAACTCGAGCGTGACATTTACCTTGTCACCGGCAGCAATTTTTGCGCCGGTACGATGTTCAGCACTGACCGGTAGCATGAATTTTCCGCCCATGACCGCGACCGTGCTGCGGTACTCGTAGCCGTTGATGGTCACTTTGACTGCCGGTTTCTTACTCGAGCCGAAACCTTCCACAACATTCGCGGGCACTTCGATTCCG
>JAYURE010000167.1:0-2116 GCA_043756345.1 Deinococcales bacterium
CGGTTGCGGTTTTGCCCGCCGCGAGCAGCACGGTCTGAAATTTTTGCATGATGGAAGTATATTCTTCCCCGCCTCGAGCCTCAAGGTTTTGCAATTCACCAGTCTCGAGCTTGAATCAGAACCTGAAGCTGAACACGAAATGGAATCGCCCCGAAGGATTCGCTGGACTCCAACCGTAGTAAAATCCGAGCGGTGGCAAGGTGAACGCACCCAATTGCAGATTGATCTGCGCCCCCAAACCGTACCCGAATTGCACGCCTTCACCAACTCCGAACAGACGTGGACCAGCGTTGCCCCAGGCGTTCGCGGCATCGACGAAGGCCACGCCGATCAGCGCATTGGTGAAAGAGGTTTTCAAACCAAAATCGTAACGGTACTCGAGCGAACCCGAGTAGTAGACATCGCCGCGCAGATCGCCGTTGTTGTAACCGCGCAAGACGAACGCCTCGTTGCCGCTGCCAGCATCACCAATCCGAAATTGCGAGTTGCGCGGCGCATCGCCCAACTGTGCGCCGCCATTGATGCGAAACGCGAGCGCCATGTTGCGGTTCTCGCCGAGGTCAAACTGACCGTTTTGATCAAAACCGAACCCCGAGTACGTGCTGTACCCCGCCGTGAACTGCGACCAATTTAAGGCTCGAGTTCCCTCTGTGCCAAAACTGTACGAGGCACTGGCCTGAACGGTGGAACCGCCGGTTGGAAAACTCAAGTCGTTGCGGGTGCTGTAAGTGATTTCAGAAAACGTGGTCAGCGTGCTCGAGTTGGGTGCTTGAGTTCTCAGAAGTGCCTGCGCCACCGCATCGTCTTTGAGCTTCGGGTTGAGTTTCGCGGGATCGCCACGCTCGAGCGAGTTCGCCTGATACGAGTAACTGATGCCAAAACGCAACGTGAGATTCTCGGCGATGGACCTGCCGATGCTGAGGCCAAAACCGCTCTCTCGGGTCGAGAACGTGCGGTATTCACTGCCGACGGGTTTGGCATTCGCACCGGTGTCCTGACCCGGAATTGCTTGCGCCTGCTTGATGTTCGAGTACAGCGAGAAACTGATTGGTGTGCGCACCGTTTTGAAATCCAAGAAGTCCAAATCAAGCCACGGAATCGTGTACGAAAGGTTGCCAGAAAAGTTGTCGTACCAAGCCGTCGCATTCGGGTTCGGTTGCGTCGTAAAACCCAACGACAGCCGATTGCCCAGCCCAAACAAATTCGTTTCACTGAGCCTGATCGCACCGCTCCAACCATCACCGGGTCTCGAGGAATAGGCGATGTTTGGTTCAAGCAAAATTGTGCCCGCCTCGAGCAAGTTCAGGATCACGATGATCTCCTCGGGCTTGTCTGCGTTCGGAACACGCACCGTGATGTTCCCGAGACTGGAGGGATCGATGATCTCGAGCGCATTGATGCGTTGCAGGGCTTTCTGAATCACGTTCACGCTGTACAAACCTGGCTTGGGCAGTTCGCGCAAGATCACAACATCCTGCGTGCGATGCGCCGGGTTCTGCCAGTTGATTTCGTAAGCGACCACCCGTGCCTCGAGCAATTTGATCAGGTACACGCCCTCGAGAAAACTGATTTCTGGCGTGCCTGCAAGCGCGAATCCATCCGCGTTGTAAGCGCTCGAGATGGCTGACAAATCTTCCTGACTGGCAATCGCGTTGAACGTATCCCCGAGACGTTGACGCAACCGCTCGAGTAATTTCTCGTTCGAGATCAGCGTGTTGCCCTCGAACCTGATCTCCTTGATCGGCCCGGCAGCCGTATCCTCGAGCGTGATCGTGATGATGACCGTATCTTCGCTGGGTTGCTCGAGTTTTAGGCCAACCTGCTTGTCACGTGATTTGTTCAACTCACGGACATTCTCGAGAAGTTTATCGTAGTTAAGAACATCACCAACTTTCAGCGCCAATTGCTCCGGCCCAACGCCAAGCTGCGTCGCATCAATGGCAACCACTTTGAGTTCATTGATCACAATGTTCAAAACACCGTTCGTCAATTCGCTCGAGGTTTGACTGACGCCCGAACCACGATAACCAAGTTTTGCGTACAAACTCGAGACGCGCTGTACTGCTGCACCGTAGAGTTGTGCGTCGAATGAAACCTTGTCGAGCACGCGCTTGAA
>JAYURE010000168.1:0-2116 GCA_043756345.1 Deinococcales bacterium
GTTTCATGTCGGTCGCAAAAAACTCGAGGCTGCCATCGTTGTTGGTGTCGCCGACGGTGAAGCCCATCGTGTTTTTGGTGGTGCGTTTGAACGGGTTGGTTTTGGTCCAACCTTCTTTGGTGTTCAAGTAGATGTAATCCGGCACGGCGAAATCATTACCGACGATCAGATCGCGCCGCCCGTCTGCATTCACGTCGTAGAGCGCAATGGCCAGCGATTGCGCTTCACGCATGATGCGGTTCGGCTCGAGCGTTCCGTTCTGGTTGGTGTACACGACCACACCGCCACCGTTGGAGATCAAAAAGGCTTTGTTTTCAGTCTCGAGGATAGCATCATACGATGCGGTCACAAGTTCGATGTCACCGTCACCGTCGAGGTCATCCCAAAGCATTGTGTAGGCGGGAATCGATACGGTATCGAGTGCTCGAGTTTTGAAGTTTCCTTTGCCATCACCGTCCCAAAGGCTGATGCCGCCTTGGGTGTGCGTGAAGGCGATGTCCAGAAATCCATCGGCGTTCGCATCAATGATTTGCACGGCTCGGTTGCCGGATTCCTCGAGCCCGAGGTTGTCGATCAAGGTGCTGGATTTGAATTTGAAATCACCCTGATTCCAAAGGATGTGCGCCGCGCCATCCAGATTGCCGAGCACGATGTCTTGCAATCCGTCACGGTTCAAATCGGCGACTGCGACACCGGCACCATTGCTGTCGTACACCGTCTTGTCACCGACTCGAGCTTTGGTCAGGTGCTTGAGCGTGTGATCCACGAACGATTCGCTGCAACTCGAGTTTTTCGAGTACGCGATTTTTTGGACGCTCACCTCAACGCTGACCCGTGATGAACCTGAAGATTCACCTCGAGCGACGCATCCAGCAAGCACAAGGCTGGCACTGGCGAGCAGCAGGTATGAATGGGTTTTCATCATGACCTCGAGATTTCTGGAATGAGGGCTTGTGGTGGTCTGTTATCCGAATTCAATTTTTCGTGATTCAATTTTTGTATTGCCCGAGTTTGTTGGTGCTCGAGGCGCTGAGGTTGATTTCACCTCGAGCCGTTGAAACTCGGAGGGACCCGAAACTCGAGTCCCTCCCTTGATGCGTTTACTTGAAGGTGGCGTTCACCTTGTCGTTCGCCTCTTTGAGGACATCGGCTGCTTGGGCTTTGCCCAAGAAGATGTTGTCCAAAGCGACCGTCATGACGTCACCGATTTGCGCGGCGTTGTCGGTGATTGGGAACAAGAACGTGGTGTTCTTGGCGAGTGCCTGCTTGGTGAAGGCGCTGACATCGACACCCTTGCCTTTGAAGGCTTTGAGTGCTTTGCCAACGGCGCTTGGGATGGCTGGGAAGACCACGCCGAAATCACCAACGACATCTTGGCAGGCGGCGGAACCCATGTACTTCAGCCATTGCCAGGCTTCTTTTTGGTGCTTGCTGCCAATCCAGATCGAGTCGGCCAGACCGTTGAACATGGTCTTGCGTCCTGCCGGGCCAACGGGCAGTTGTGCGAAGCCAACCTCAAACTTCGAGTTGCTTTTGTACGAACCAATCGTCCATGAACCGTCGAAAATCATGGCGGCTTTTCCGGCGGTGAAGACGCTGTTGCCTTGGTTGGCTCTAGTGTCCTTGTACAATGGCGCGTAACCTTTTTTCAGGCTGATGTCGGCCTGCCATTGCAGTGATTCGGCCAGTTTTGGATCGTCGTAGTTGTACTTGGTGGTCCAAGGACCATCGTTGAATTTGAAGCCGTTGGAGACTGCAAAGTGGCTCCATTCGGTTTGGCCATAAGCGCCACCGGCGCTGTTACCGGGCAGGCTTACCCAACCGTATTGCTTGACTTTGGTTTTATCAAACTTGGCGCTGTCGCCACGGTTGCCATCGGCGTCGATGGTCAGTTTAGCAACGGCCTTCTCGAAGGCTCCGCCATCTTTGGCGTTCCACTTCAGGTTGCCCAGGCTGGCTGCACTGATGCCTGCGGCTTTGATCATGGCCTTGTTGTAAATGATTGCAACGGTGTCCCAATCTTTGGGCAGACCGTACTGGCGACCGTCACGTCCCCAGAGTTTGTAGAGTTCGCCGGTGTAAGCATCGGTTGGAACTTTGTCCTCTTTGATCCAGC
>JAYURE010000169.1:0-2114 GCA_043756345.1 Deinococcales bacterium
TGGGCACTCGAGCGTGAACTGAGCGAACGCGCCGCACGACACGCCGAACTGCACTCGGCAGCAGGCCGACAGGCCCACAGCGATGGTGACGGCATGCGGGCCATGCGCCATTACCTCTCGGCAGGCGCGAACCAACTGGCACTCGAGGTTGCCAACCAACTGCGCAGCCGCTTCCAATCCCGAGGAGAGCACAAACTCGTCCGACAAGTACTCGAAGCCTTCAAAGGTGAACGCTTGTCATCACCATTGCGTTGCGCCCATGCCCTCGCACTGATCGAAACCGGCGAGGCCGCCCGAGGCGAAGCGATCCTGCATGGCCTGCTGGCTGCCGGACAGGAAAGCAGCGCCGTCCATGCCGCGCTAGGGCTGCTGGCAGGACGTTTGGCACAACGCGCACAACAACTCGAACATGCAGGCCGGGCACTCGAGTTGGCCAGCAACGACCCGGAACGGCTGGTCGCTTTGCGTTTGCAAGCCTCGGCGTTGGACAACCTCTCACGGCATCAGGAGGCGCTCGAGGTGCTGGCCCAAGCGATGCAATTGAGTGAGGCAGGGCATGACCTTTCAGAACTGGCACAGACCCTGCAAATGAAACATTACGTGCTGTTCGGTCTCGGCGATTTTACAAAATGCGAACCGATCCTGCACCGTTGCATCGAGATTTTCACATCGCTGGACATGCCCGCACGGGCTCTGGACATTTACAACGAACTGGCCGAACTGCGACGCATTCAAGGTCGCGGCCAAGAAGCACTCGCCATCCTCGAACAGACCATTCCCAATGCTCGCCGTGAATCGAGCCCAGCCTTGTCACTGCTTTTGGAAACACGGGGCGATGTTCATCTTTGGAACGCCGAGTTCGGAGCAGCAGTCGAAGCGTACAGTGAGGCGCTCGCACAGACCGGACCGTTCAAGCTCGAGGCTCACACCTTGCGTTTATGGGCCGAAATCAGCGAGGCCCTGGACCGCAGTGGCGATGCGGTCGGTGCGTACAGTGCCTTGAAACACATGCAAGCACTCGACACGCAGTCCTCATCGTTACAAACCGTGACGCTGTTTGCCACCGCTCTGGCCGCCTTTCGAGCAGGCGATCTGAAAACGGCGCAACATGGTTTCGAGCAGGTTGTGACCCGAGGCCGTGATCTGATCCGGCTGGCCCGATCAAAGGCACACTTGGCTGAGATCGCCCGGCATCAAGGCAGCCTCGAGCGTCATCACGTCGAGGCACTGCTTTTCAGCCTCGATCAACTCGGAACAGACAGCATCTTGAACGTTGATGCAGCACCGCTGGCGTTGTTGTGGACCACCTGTCTCGAGCGCGGTTGGTTCACAGAACGATTCGTGACGCTCACCGGGCCGCTCCGTCCAGTGAATGCGGACGTGATGGGCAAGCAAACCGTGACCCTCGAGCTTCGGACCTTGGGAAATCTGCAAGTCCGGGTCGCAGGCCAGCAAGTGCACATCCCGTTCGCCAAGGCGGGCGAACTGCTCGGCTGGCTGGCGCTGCATGGACCGGCCTCACGCGACAAGATCATTGATGCGCTCTGGGATGGCTCGAACGAACACCGTCACATTGAGTACTTCAAGGTGGCGGTGCGACGCCTGCGGGCCGCACTTGAAGAGACCGCGCCACTCGAGTTCAACCCATTGCCGTTCGAGGCGGGCATGTATCGTCTTGCAGATCGCTTCGAGATTGACTTGGACGCACAAGCCCTGACGCAAGCATTCGAGTTGAATCATCCAGAACAGCAATCGCAAGTCCTGGACCGTTACAGCGGTGATTTCCTGTCCGGCATTGACAGCGAATGGGTGCTCGAGACGCGCCGAAACTTGCTCGATCAGGCGCTCGATTTGGCACATGAGATCGGCAAGCAATTCGAGGCATCCGATCCCGATGCCGCAATCATGGCGTACAAACAAGCAATCAAACTCGAGTCCACAGATGTGCGAAGTTACCTGGCTTTGATTCAAAACTACCGTACATTGAAGCAATCCTCGAATGCCATTCGCGTGTTCAAAACATACTCTCGCATCCTGGCCGAACATTACGGTGAGCAACCCGATCCAGAACTCGTTCGTGCCGTCGAGGGCATCACAGGCTGACCTGGCAACAG
>JAYURE010000170.1:0-2111 GCA_043756345.1 Deinococcales bacterium
GGGAGGTACAAAAACCGAAAGTCCGAATTTTGTGTCTGAGACGACGAAAACGATTAAGTCGGAGTCAATGGGCACACACGCTCGAGTGTTACTCCCCTGTTTTGCACCAGCCCTCAAAGGCGTCAGGATTTCGTGATGGACACGTGAATAGGATCATTTGGGGATTCCTCCCTGAATATATCTCACGCCATGAAGCCATCAAAACAAACATCCTCGCAAAGACCGCGCAACGGTCGTCCTGGCCTGTCCAAACGCCTGAAACCCGTCATGCGTTGGCTCGAACAGGACCGACAAAAGTTGCAACATCAAACCTTGATGCTCGAGATTGGCATTGCGCTGGTTGTTGGAGCCTTGGCATGGCTCGCCTGGTCGATCCACCTCGAGCCGTTCGTCTACGCGATTTTGATTGCTTCGGCTTTGCTGGCGGTTCGTGCCGTGCAAGTCAAAGCGAGCACCGCCCGGAGCCAATCCAGAAATCAGATCACCGCGAGGTTCGCCAAGGCGCTCGGTTCGAGGTTCATGACCCTGCCGAACGGAGGCATCAGCGAGGGTGATTTTGTCGAAAGCCAATTGCTGACCGGCTTGCTGCGTTCGTTTCACAGCAGCAATCACCTGCGCGGTCAAGTTGGTCAGGTCAAACTCGAGTTGAGTGAACTCCATGTCCGTGCCGAAACCGGTCAACGCCAAGCTCGAGGCTTGTTCGATGGCCTGTGGATCATCGCCACGTTTCCGAATTCGTTCCGCACCAAGACATTGATCCAACCTGTCAATGACGACCTTGAATCGGTGCAGCCCGGTTTCAGAACCGTCAAGCTCGAGGAGGGCGCGTTCACCCGGTTTTTCGATGTTCGCGCCGAGGATTCGGTCGAGGCGCAGTACGTGCTTTCAAGTCGTTTATTAAATCGCATCAAGGATTTTCATGACGAGGGCGAACGGGATGCGTATTTCGCTTTTCACAATCAACGGTTGCAAATCGGGATTGCCCAGGCGAGCCTGACCGGTCCAGCCTTCGCGCAAGCCTTGCTCGAGGCGTTGGATTTAACCGTCAGCATCGTGCGTGAACTCGAGGCGAACACCTTTATTTGGAATCGGCAGTCGCTCGAACCGCGTCCGGTTGGGCCGGAAGTACTCGAGTTTGCGTTGCACACCACGCAGGAACGCAATCCGGCAGCTTCGCCACGATACCGAAACTTGACCTTGATCGGATCAACAAAACCCGAGCCGAAAACACTCGAGTCAAAACTCAAGCCCACGAAGCCCAAGCCGATAAAACCCAAAGCCGAAAAAGTGGGCAACACAGTCGGCAGCCTCGAGACTTGATTCAAATTCGGTTGTACTTGCGCATGACCTCGAGCAAGCGGTCTATCGGCAGGGCATGCACGGTGCGATCCTGAAATCCGGTCATCGTTTCGGCGGCAACCAGCGCGTTGATGATCGCCTCTTCGCTCGCATCGGCCACCGCACGAAAGACCGGATCAATACTGGACTCGGGCAATGCCTGCCAGTGGTTCAGACCAGCCTCGAGCCGTGGCGTCGCGGTTGAAAACGCGATGAACAGATCGCCCGAACCGTTGTACGCATTGCTGCCGGTGCGGGCCAACCCCATGCCTGCCCGTTTCGCCAAGCGTTTGAGTTGATGCGGCAAAAGCGGCGCGTCGGTCGCCACAACAATGATGATCGAACCGTCTTTTTGGCTCGGGTCTTCTGGCTGCAAATCCGTGATCTCGAGGCCAACCGGAACACCACGAATCAACAGGTCGGCCCGAGCACCATAGTTGGCTTGCACGAGCACACCAACCGTGTACGGCGTCAAACTCGAGTCGTCCAAACTGCTTTCGATGCGCCGACTGCTCGAGCCCGTACCGCCCTTGAAGCGCCCCACAATCATGCCCGTGCCACCACCAACGTTGCCTTCGGGAACTGGACCCGATTTGGCATTCTCGAGCGCGGCATAGACGTGTTCGGCTTTGACATGAAAACCATTGATGTCGTTCAAAAATCCATCGTATGTTTCAGCCACGACCGGCAAACTGAACTTCTCGTCCCAACCGTGATCACGGCCCCAACGGATCACCGCATCATGGACCGCGCCAACCGAATGCGTGTTGGTC
>JAYURE010000171.1:0-2110 GCA_043756345.1 Deinococcales bacterium
GTCCAAAAGCTCAAATTCTATTCAGATTCTATTCAGTGTTCTCTCGGTTGGCTTCGATGGCGGCCCCTGATGCGATGGGAAAACGCACCGTAAATCGCGTGCCGGTTTCCGGGTCGCTCGAGACGCTGATTTCGCCATCGTGGTTGTGCACAATGCGTTGAGCAATCGTCAGTCCGAGCCCTGAACCGCCTGGGTCTCTGGCATGGGCACGGGCGAGATCGACACGGTAGAAACGATCAAAGACCTGCGGTAGATCGACTGCCGGGATGCAGGGTCCGGTGTTGCCGACTGTGAATTGGACGTGTCCATCTGCAACTTTTGATTCGAGCTGAACTGTGCCACCGTCCGGGCTGTACTTGACGGCGTTTTCGAGCAGGATGACCGCGAGTTGCTTGAGGGCGTCGGCATCGCCGATCACCAGCGCAGGCTCGAGCGTTCCGAGGTCAAAGATTCGCCGGTCCGGACAACCTCGGCGGCGGGATGATCGGCCCCCAACGGCACCAGCATCAGCCGTTTGGCAACCTCTTTGGCGTAGCGCGGACCAAGGTTGTAATCCTCGAGCATTAAACCTTCAGGCGTGACCAGGCGCAGACTGCCCGCATCCGCCCCAATCGCGGAGAGCACATCGGAAAGCAGCACGCGACGCACCTCGGCAAGCGTCTGAACTTGGGCGAGGCTCGAGGTCACATGTTGCAGGCCGCGCAACCGTAAATCGGCCCGACGACGGTGCGTGATGTCGGTGAACAGAATCGAGAAGCGCAAACTGCCCTGCCCGCCGACACGCCGAGCGTAGACGCTGAACCAACGGCGCAGGGCACCCGCAGGCAACTCAAACCGAACGGGATCGCCACTCGAGACGACCTGACCATAGGTGTCAAACCAATGCGGCTCAATGCTCGGCACGAGTTCTCGCAATGTTTGATCCGTCGCATCGCTCAATCCCGTCTCACGCTCGAAGCGTGCATTAACCTCGAGAAACCGATAATCGTGCGGTTTTCCGTCTGCATCAAAGATCATCTCGCAGGAGGCAAAACCCTGATCGACCGAATCGACCAGAGTTCGGTAACGGGTGCCATTTTTTTGCATGTCCGCCTGCAATTGACGCAGGTCAGTCACGTCCGTAGCAATCCCAACCACCAAACCCGACGCCTTGCCCGGACGGGCATGAAACGCATCTCGACTTAAAAACCAGCGCCAAGACCCGTCGCGGTGCAACATCCTATACTCAAACTCGAGGCTTTCACCGGTGGCAACCAGCCGTTCGAGATGGGCCGCCAACCACTGCTGGTCTTCCGGGTGCATGATGCGTTGCGCAAAGTCTCGCCCCTGTGCGATCAGCGCGTCCGGCGCGCAACCGAGCGCCTCACTGATCGTGTGGTTCAAATACGTGCTCGTCCCAGTCACCGGGTCATAGGCATACACATTTCCTGGCACGAGATCGAGAATGGTTGCGCTGCTGCTGATGTCACGCTCAAGACGATGATGCAGGCTAAAGCGGACAACCGCACTCGAGACCGTTCGGCGCAACGTCTCGCCATACGTCTCGCCCTCGGGCCGTGACCTGATGATCAGATCCTCGGCCCCGGCCCGCAAGAAACCTGCCGTGATCGCCCCATCCAAGTCTTCAGAGTCGCCCAGCACCACAACCGCACACGGCGGTCCAGTACGACCGAAGGCCTCGAGAAACGACAGCGCCGTCACTTGATCGAGCAGCACACAAGCGAACCGGCCAGTTCGCAAGGCCAAGAGTCCAGCCTCACCGGTCGCGGCAACCGTGCAATTCGAAGGATGCAAACTCTGCTCGAGATGGGCGCGAGCCGAGGCGGTGCTTTTGGCATCGTTGCTGACGATCAGAATGTTCTGATACGTAATCATGGGTTCTCCGTGTTGCGGCTGGACCGGACCATTTGATCGGGCCTGTGCTCCCCGCCGAAACTCAAACGAGTCGGATGACAGAATCGAGATATCGAAATCCGCGACAACCTCAAACCTCGAAGTTGATCGTTGTCTCGAGACAGGCATAAACATCTTGCCTGTTCTTACCGGTAAAGTTCGATTCAGGGAAGACCGGAGGTGGCACCCGGCAGGAACCGGTGCAGAAACCGCCGAA
>JAYURE010000172.1:0-2109 GCA_043756345.1 Deinococcales bacterium
TCGAGTTTTAATTTGAGAATCGCGGGCAGAAATGCGCAGGCCGCACCGCCGAGGAATCCGGCAATGAACATCAACGGCAGCGTCAATGGCCCGAGCGGAGGAATGAACAGCGCGACCGCACCGCCGATGGTTGCGCCAATCACCATCTGGCCTTCAGCACCGATGTTCAAGAATTGGGCGCGAAACGCGAGCACCAAGCCGACACCGATCAGCAGCAGCGGAATGGCCCGTTGAACCGTGGTCGAAAGACCCTGCGGCTCGAGCAGCGTGCCCTGAATGATTTTGCTGTACGCGACCAACGGATTGACGCCGTAGGCCGCGAAGACAATCCCGGTGCAAAAGAAAGCTGCAATCACTGCGATGCTCGAGACGAGGAACACCCAACTCGAGGGTGGATTCGGACGCGGTTCGACATCGAAAGGACCAACGCGAAAAATGCTCGAAGATGGTTTGCTCATGCGGGAACCGCCGTCTGTTTTTGTCCAGCCATCATCAGGCCGACGTTTTGAACCGTGGCCTCATCGCGGGAGAGTACGCCCATCAATTGACCGGCGAAAATCACGGCAATGCGATCTGAAAGGTTAAGGACTTCCTCGAGATCCTCGCTGACCAACAGCACGCCAGCACCGGCCCGAGCACGTTCGAGCAGGAGGCTTTGCACCTGCGCGGTGGCTCCGGCATCGAGGCCATAGGTTGGGTGCGCCGCGACGATCAACCTCGGATTCTCGGCAAGTTCTCGAGCGAGGATCAATTTTTGAATGTTGCCACCGGAAAGCAATCGAATCCGGGCGTTCGGACCGGGGGCACTGACGTCATAGGACTTGATTGAATCCTTGGCGAACTTCTCAAACGCCGCAGGCTCGAGCAATTCACCTCGAGCAAACGGGGCGCGTTCAAAACCTCGCAGGGCCAAATTCTCGGCGACGCTCATGTTGCCAACGATGCCCATGTGAATCCGATCCTCGGGGATGTGCGCCACGCCCGCCCTCGAGAACGCTTTTGCGCCCGCATTGGTCAGGTCGGCACCTGAAATCAAAATCTTGCCGGAGGCGCGACGCAAACCGGTGATCGCCTCGATCAACTCGCGCTGACCGTTTCCAGAAACGCCCGCGATGCCGACGACCTCGCCGCCTCGCACGGTCAAGAAAAAGTCCTTGACGGCCCGCACGCCACGGTCAGAAATCACGTTGACATTCTCGAGTGTCAGCACATCCGATCCGAGATTTTGCACGCCGCTCGAACGAATCTCACGCAGTTCACGCCCGACCATCAAATGCGCCAAATCCGCCTTGTTCGTTTCAGAGACCGCCATGTTGCCGACGACACGCCCGCGCCGCAAAACCGTGATCCGATCCGCGACCGCCATGACCTCATCAAGTTTGTGCGTGATGATGATGACCGCATGACCACTGACCTTCATGCGTCGCAAGACTTTGAAGAGTTCGTCCGCCTCTTGTGGCGTCAGAACGCTGGTCGGTTCGTCCAGAATCAAAATCCGAGCGCCACGCAAGAGCGCCTTCAGAATCTCGACCCGTTGCTGCTCACCCGCCGAGAGTTGCCAAACTTTGGCTCGAGGATCGACCGCCAAACCGTACTTCTCGCCCAATTCCTGAATGCGACCCTCGAGCGCTCGGGTTGGCCCGAAAAAACTGGTCGGCAAGCCTAGAGCGATGTTTTCGGCAACGGTATGCCGACGCACCAGCAATGGATGCTGTGCGACCAACCCAACGCCGAGTTTGATTGCATCCTGTGGCGAGTTGATCTGCGCGAGCTTGCCATCAATCGTGATCGAACCGGCATCGGCACGGTACAGACCGTACAGCACGCTCATCAGGGAGGACTTGCCCGCGCCGTTCTCACCCAACAGTGCATGAATCTCGCCCGGAAGAACCGTCAAATCAACGTTCTCGTTGGCGATCACGCCAGGAAACGACTTTGTGATGCCCTCGAGCGCCACCAACGGCACAACTTGCTTCAAGGGGGATGTGGTCTCGCTCACAGCGTCAACATATCAGGACGCGGCTCGAGTTCCAACACGCGCAGCGAAATTGCTTGCTCGAGCGGCAAGCTCAATTTTGGAAATTACTCGAGCGGATGCCGGTTCCAATC
>JAYURE010000173.1:0-2103 GCA_043756345.1 Deinococcales bacterium
CCGCATTCGCGGCTACCCCCTACTTCGCAGGGGGTGACTATTCGTGTCTCTCACACTGTTTTTGATTAAGTCGAAATAGATGAAGGCAAGCCTCGCCCCAACGACGAACTGTTCGATCAGAAATTGTTCCGTCTCGAGGTGAACGCAAAACGTTCACCCGTAATCGATCAAATTCCCCGCGTCCGTAAAGGGTGCCTCCTCTCCGACACGACCACGCGGGGTTCGTTTTCACAAATCAGATTCAATTTTTTTAGCACAACATTAGAATCAACACTCAAGCCATACCAAACATTTCGAGCCTCGAGCCACACCATTTTTGCCCACTCACAAGGAGTGACCATGATCGCCAGCCCCAGCACTGCCCCGATGACCCTCGAGATGAAATACAGCCGTTGGCAACGCCGTTTCGCGCCGTACATTTTTGTCAGCCCGTTCTTCTTGCTGTTCTTGTTCTTCGGTTTGTTCCCGATGATTTTTTCCATGTTCATTTCGGTACACAAATGGAACCCCATCGATGGCCTCGGTAATTGGAGTTTTGTTGGCCTCGAGAATTACCAATTTCTGATTCAAGACGACACGTACTTTCAAAAGTCACTGGTCAACACGGTCGTCCTCGGATTGATGTCTGTCTTGCCGCAACACCTGATCGCCATTCCACTCGCGGTCGTGATTCACACCGGATTGCAACGCATCAAAAGCGCAGTGACTGCGGTCTACTTCGCGCCTTACGTGACCTCGGTCGCGGCGATCTCGACCGTGTTTCTGACGCTCTATTCCGAACGCAGCGGCGTTTTCAATTACATCTTGCAGGGAATGAATCAAATCCCAGTCTTGAACGCGATCATTCCCGATGAACCCGTGCGTTGGCTGGGACAGGCGAGCATGGTCAAGCCTTCGATTGCACTCTTGATCATCTGGCGTTACACCGGCTGGAACACGGTCTTGTACCTCTCGGGATTGCAAGCGATTCCGCAAGATTTGTACGAGGCTGCCGCTGTCGATGGTGCGAACAAATTCGAGCAATTCAGATTTATTACGTTGCCACTCCTGCGCCCAATCGCGTTCTTCGCCGTGACCGCCTCGATCATTGGCAGCATGCAAACCTTTGTCGAACCGATCATGATGGTCAACGGTGATGGTGGTGTCAGCAACGCCGGTTTAACCACCATGATGTACCTCTACAAGACCGCTTTCACCGATTTGGACATGGGCCTCGCCAGCGCAATTTCATGGTTGCTGTTTGCGATCATCATCATCATGACCCTGATCAACAACCGTTTCTTTGCGCCCAGGAAGGGTGAATAAAATGGCCCTCGCCACCATCCCAGGAAAAATCTCGAGCAAACCCAATAAGCCCGGCACGCCAGCGTCCACAATCATCACTTACTTTCTGGTGATCTTCGGTGGACTCGTGACCGCCGCGCCGTTGTACTTCATGTTCGTTTTTGCCACGCAACCCAAAGAAAATATTTTTCGCCTGCCGCCACCGATGTTTTTCGGTGACAGCCTGATTCACAATTACCAAGCCCTGATGGACATGACCGAAGGTGGTTTCTGGCGCATCTTCTGGAACAGCGTTTACCTGGCGGGCATGGCAACGATCACGCAAGTTTTCTTTTGCGCCCTGGCCGGATTCGCCTTTGCGATGTACACCTTCCGCTTCCGTGACGCTCTGTTTCGCGTTTTGCTGGCAACGATGGCAATCCCTGGCGCACTCAACCTGATCCCGTTCTACCTAGTGATCAGCTTCATCGGCTGGATCGGACAACCTCGAGCCTTATGGTTCCCAGGCATGGCCGGAGCTTTCGGGATTTTCCTGATGCGCCAATACATTCAAAGTGCGATCCCCTCCGAATTGGTCGAGGCGGCACGCGTCGACGGGTGCAGCGAATTCGGGATTTTCTGGCGAATCATTCTGCCACTCGCACGGCCCGCGCTCGCGACGCTCGGACTGGTGACGTTCATTGGCATGTGGAACGAATTCGTCCTCTCGAGCATTTTCTTTCGCAGCCGCGAAACCTACACACTACAAACCATGATTCGCGCCATCAGTGGAGGCACAACCAGCACCAACGTCGATTTCGGTGGCGTGATGATGGGCAC
>JAYURE010000174.1:0-5716 GCA_043756345.1 Deinococcales bacterium
CACAGCGGGACATGACTCGGGCCAATAGGCTTGAATTTATGACCGGCTCGAGGTTGATTGAACCACGTCACGAGAGTTGGATCAAATGACCGAACACGCCGGGACACGAACCGTCCGGGGTCAACGGGCAGTTCATGGTCATGGGTGCACCCTTGCCGAACTCGCGTTTGCAGATCGACTCGCCGCCCTTGATGCGTTCGGCCAGATCTCGGGTTTCGGTCATCGGTGAATCGGAAAGTTCGCTGCGCAAGAACCCGATGAAGCGGTGGTAGTGTTCGATTGCAGCGTACTTGCCTTCAACGACCGAGAGGCAGGTCATCAATTTCTGATCGCAATTCTCGCCAATGTACGGATCGGCCCGCAATGCCCGCACGAGCGCCCCGACCGCCGCGTCGCACGAACCGTGATCGCAATGCAGCAACGAAACCTCGAGCGAGGCCCGGACGTAGGCGGCCTTGTGTTCCTCTCGGGCCTCGAGGACCCAATCGCCATTCTCGCCGGGCAGGTACTCGCCAAAGTAGCTGCTCAGGGCCTGCTGGTACAACGCCAAACGCGCCGCGTGCTCGGTCGCGCGATTGGCACGCTCGAGCAGCGAGTAGAACCGGTGAATGTCGGTCAGTTCGAGCACGCCATTGGACAACCGATACCGTCCGAGGCTTTCGATGATCGCGTCGTTACGTCCCAACGCGGCACGCACGCGATGCACGGTCACACGAAAACGATTGCTGGCACTCGAATTGACCTCGAGCGCCCAGAGCCGTTCGAGGATCTCTCCTTTGCTGGCCCCTTCGGGTTTGGAAAGCAAATAAAAAAACAACTCGCGGGCCGCCTGCGCGTGCCAATCGGCGGGCGAACCATCAATACAAACCTCGGCACGGCCCAACGAAAAAACCTCGAGCGAACGGTTGACCTCGAGCCCTTCGGGGGCTGCGACCTGTTGCTGAATCGGATTCGTCATACTCATCCCCGTAGCTTGTCGCAAGCACATTGCCAGGGCATTACCGCAGGCCCAGAATCCGGTAACGCCGCCGTAATGAGGACATGGGAACCTGAACCCATGAGATCGTCCGCTGCACCATCCAAGCGCAGCGGAACCAACACGACCCTGCGGTGGTTTGGAAAACGGGCCGCACAACCACAAAGAGCCTTGGTGTTCGAGTTGATTCTCGTGCCCGTCACCAATGACGTTTGCAGCCCTCACAGCGTTGCGCACGCCCGAAACCTCTCGAGGTTGCTCGGCAGCAGACTGATCCTGGTTCACGTGATCTGCGAACCGGGACCGACACGGATTGAGGCACAGGTGTTGCTCGAGCGGCTGGCGCTCGGATCGCGTTTCGTACCAAACCTCAAACTGATCGATGGCGGCGACATCAACATTGCCGCGCGTATTCTCGAGGTGGCGCTGGTTGAGAATGCGGACCTGATCGTGATTGGCACGCATGAACGCGAGGGTGCCGAACGGTTGATGCTAGGCCCGGTGGCGCAGGCCGTTGCGGGATCGGCACGGATTCCGGTTCAGATCATTCCCTGTCACGAACGTTCGAGCAACCGCTTCATTGACCGTTGGCGGCGTTCGCTTGGGAACGGAGTGCTCGAGCAGTCAAAGAATGTATCAATCGGGTTTGTGTTGCTCGAGATGACACGGCTCGAGATGACACGGCTCGAGATGACACAAGCCGAGTTCGCATGTTCAATGGCAAGCTTTGAGTACATCCCGGTTTTGGATGTACGAATCATGCGACCGCATGTATTACATGACGTTAAAATCTTAAATCACAAAAATACCGCTCAGGACGACTTTAAACTCTCGTTTCATAAATTCGATGATCCAAGTTTTAACTGAGAAATACTTGGAACACACCGATGGCACGGGCACGTCCGCGAGGTGCATCACACCCTCTGCCACACCGCCCAACAGCAAACTGTCAATCTCAGACCGTCTGTGCGTGCCCGTCGGGATCAAATCGCAATGGCACGGTTTTGCAGGGGTATCGCTGTGTTCGATTCACGATGCGCTCCGGGTGGCCCGAACACGATTTCGGCCCTCGAGTTTGGCCCGATACATCTGACGGTCCGCCAGCGCCAACGTGGCCTCGGGTGATTCGCAGATGCTGTCCGTCAGGCCGATGCTGAGCGTGACCTTCAGGCCATGCGTGATCGAGGACCAGTCGAACTCCTCGACGGCACGCCTGAGGCGCTGGCAGGCGTTGAACGCTTCACGGCGGGACAATCCCGGCATGACGATGGCGAATTCCTCACCGCCGAGCCGCGCAGCCAGATCTGTGAACCGAAAGTGCGAACGCAAAATCAGACCGACTTCACGCAGAACCGCATCGCCGGTCGCGTGACCAAATCGATCATTGACCAGCTTGAACAGGTCGATGTCGGCAATGGCGAACGCCAAGGTTTCGCCAGTCGCTCGAGCATGATCGTGGGCACGTCTGATGTGTCCCTCCAAAGCCAGACGGTTCGGTAATCCGGTCAGAGCATCGGCGAAGGCCAGTTGCTCGAGCACTTCGATTCTCGAGCGCAACGTCGCATTTTCGTTCTCGAGGTTTGATGCGCGTTCGTGAATTTGGGCCATCTTTCGCCGCTCGAGCAGGATCGCCTGATCTTCTTGGCGGATGGGTTCGTCTAAAACGATCCGGGTTGAACGTTTGGTTTTGGCGACTCGTTCCATATCTGCACCTTGTACTTGTGGCCTGAATCCGCTCGAGGCAGGTTCAGCATTGATGTTGGTTAAATTCATTTGAGATCACGGCAATTTTCGATGGTGAAAGACATGCCGCTGAACGTTTGGTTTTTCCAGATCTCAGGAATCTTTTCACTGAATGTAACGCCAGGATCTGTCTGTCCGAACTCGAGATTCGGGTCCCAAGGATTGCCGTTGGACTCTCGAGGTTCTTCGTTTCTTGTGCTTTTTGATTTCTTGCCGTCTCTGGTTTGCATTGGGTTCCTTTGGGTCAGACATCGACCGCAGCACTGTGACCTTGGCGCTGTGACTTTGGCGCTGAGTCCACAGTCTGAACCTTCGGCCTGAACCGACCGAGAGTCCTGGCTGAACGCCCGCTGAGTGACCCTTTTGAAGTCTGAATCTCAAATCTCTCAGGTTCGCCAAGGGGTCAGCAGCAATTCCAACGCCCGCATGCTCGCATCGGATAAAAGCGCCAGCACCGCCACGGGAATCGCGCCCTCGAGCACCAACGCCAAATTGCCGTTGCCCAACCCGGCAATGATCGGCACGCCCAAACCGCCGGTGCCAACCAGCGGCGCAATCGTCGCGGTGGCAACGATCAAAATCAGGCTGGTGCGAATCCCGGCCAGCAACGAGGGCAGCGCCAACGGAAGCTCCAAACGCCAGAACAATTGACCAGCACTCATGCCGGAACCTTGCGCGGCCTCGAGCGCGTCCCGAGGCACGTTTTGAATGCCGGTCAAGCCACCGCGAACGGTCGGCAGCAGGCCGTAAATCAGCAACGATAAGATCGCCGCCTGAGGCCCAAAGCCAAGGATCGGCAACATCAAAAACAAGACCGCCGTCGGCGGGAACGTCTGACCCACCGTCAGGATGTTCTCGAGCAAGCGCAGAAAAACGTTTCCAGCCGAACGAGTCGAAATCGCCACGAGCGGCAGGCCGATCAGCAGCACGCCAAGCATCGCGCTCAGGGAAATTTGCAGGTGTTGCCAGGTCAACTCGAGCAGCGTGTTGCGTTCGTAAAGCAGACCAATCGGTGCGAGCAGTTTCGCCCAGAGGGATTGCTGCGCGAAGCCAACGAAGGCCAGTGCCCACATTGCCAGCAACCAGAAGACTCGAGTGACCTGATTCGCTCGAGGTTTGACTGCCGTGAGTGTGGCGGTCACGCTGGCCTTCGTGCCGCAAAATCCTCAAGATCAATCACACCGATGACTTTGCCCGCCTCTGTGACCGTCAATTGATCGTTCCCGGCCAGCAACCTCGAGAGGGCCTCCTTAGAAGTGGTCGTGCTGGCGATGGATTCAATGTTTGGATCGAACATCGCCGCCGAGGGGCGCATGATTTGCGTCACCGGCATTCGAGCGAGGCGTTTGAGTTCACGGTCCGGCCCGAGAAAACTTTCGACGAAGGCGTTCGCCGGTCGATGCAGCATGGCCTGGGGCGTATCGAATTGTTGAATGCTCCCGGCGTTCAAAAGACAGATGCGATCCCCGAGTTTAATCGCCTCGTCCAAATCGTGGGTCACGAACAGAATCGTTTTTTGAATCTCGGTGCTGATCCGCAAGAATTCGTCCTGCAACCGGTCTCGGGCCAGCGGATCGAGCGCACCGAAGGGTTCGTCCATCAGCAAAATCGGTGGGTCTGCCGCCAACGCCCGAGCAATTCCGACCCGCTGCTGTTGCCCGCCAGAGAGTTCTCGAGGGTAGCGGTTGGCGAACTGCTTCGGCTCGAGGCCGACCATGTTCAACAATTCCTCGGCGCGTTTTTTGCGTTCGGGTTTGGGTGTACCCAAAATGCTCGGTACGACCTCGATGTTTTCGAGAACGCTCATGTGTGGGAACAATCCAATGCTCTGAATCACGTAACCGATGCCGCGCCGCAACGTCACCGGATCGAGGCCGCCCGTGTCGCGCCCATCGATCAAGATCGTGCCGCTCGAGGCTTCGATCATGCGGTTGACCATCCGCAAAAGCGTGCTTTTGCCACAACCGCTCGGACCGATCAGCATCACCAGTTCGCCCGTTTCGACTTTCATGGAAATGTTCTCGAGGACAACCACGCCATCAAAATTCTTGCTGATGTTCTGAAGTTCGATCATGCTCGAGCCCCATTGCGCAATCCCTTTGGTGTCAGCATTAGCCCGATGCCGCGCATGATGTTGTCCAGTCCAAGCGCGATCACCGCGACCGGCAAGGCCCCGAGCAGTACCAAATCTGGGACGTTACCCTCGACCCCACGCAGGATGAAAAACCCGAGCCCGCCACCACCAATCAAGGCGGCGACCGTGGCGATACCAAAGGTCAATCCGAGCGCACCGCGCAACCCCTCGAACAAAAACGGCAGGGCAATGGGAACCTCGGCCCGCCAGAAGACTTGCGAGTTGTTCATGCCCATGCCTCGAGCCGCATCGATCACCCCGGCAGGCACGTTGCGTAATCCGACGAAGGTGTTCACCACCACCGGCAAGAGAGCGTAAAGCGTCAGGGCGAGCAAGGCCGGGGCTGCACCGATGCCGCGAATGCCCGCCGCGCCCAGCAGCGCATTCGGTTTGGCCCAGGCGAAAAGTGCTTTGGTGTCACCGGTCAAGGCCGAGAACAACATCACCGTGATCACAGCCAGAAACACCGAGCCTGCGAGGGCCACGAAGACCCAAGCCGGAACCGCGAGCACCCGAGATTTCAAGGCCCGAGCCAAGGCCAGCAGGCCAGCCCCGCTCAGACCCACAAGCAGCATCAGGCCGATCACCACGCCGACTCGAGCCTCGCGGCCCAGCCAGGCCAGAGGCGGCAGCAAGATGCCGAAGAGGGCCAACGACGGAATCGTCTGTAACAATCCGGCACCGCCAAGAATCAAACCTTCAACCTTTGCATTTCTCGAGGCCAGCACACCCAACGGAAAGCCGATGATGCTGGCCGTAACCACGCTCGAGATCGCCAGTGCAAGATGCGTGACCAACTGAGCCGCGAACTGATCCTGCACGCCACGGTACTCGACGACCGGCCCAAGATTGACAAACTGATT